>JANLFK010000002.1:300000-475138 GCA_024655945.1 candidate division KSB1 bacterium | reverse complement strand
TGGGGTGTACCTCTATCGGCTGGTAGCGGGGAGCCAGGTGGCGAGCCGCAAGCTGGCCCTGGTGCGTTAGCAGAGCGTCATTCGGTCGGCGCAGCAAGGACGGGGGGAGCCTGCACTCGGCCATGGCACTCATCGAAACCATATGTACTTCCCCAGCGGCATGCTAATGCCGGTGGCGGCATCCGGGAGGCTTTGAGGGAGACTGCCCGACCTGCCATGAAGACCACAAGCCCTCGAAAGGGCCTTCGGAAAGCTTGCCTTGCAAGTGACAGCCGCGATACGAGAGCAGTGCAGGAGGCGCGAGGAGGAGCAGAGGAACATTTTGCTTGATATTCCGGGTCGTATTTGATAAATTTGCAGGCGCGCCGGGGTGGTGAAATTGGTAGACGCACAGGACTCAAAATCCTGCGGACTTTTGTCCATGCGGGTTCGATTCCCGCCCCCGGCACCTGCGAGGCCGCGGACCGCTTCCACACCGCGGCCTTTGCCCATTTCCGACATCCTGAGGTCCCAGCCCGCGTGGTGGGAAGCGCCGAAGCCGAGGACGCCACCCGCAGCCAGCGGCGCCATGGCCCACCACGAGTCGCTCTCGGAAAAGCACGCCCACTACTCCCCATCAAGTGCGCAAGACAGGAGAAGCAAGGCACCATGTCCAGTCGGGGATGGCCACGGGGAGGTACTTACTTCCACAGCCCATTGCCTTTCTGCAGGCAATGACGCCGGTACGGGGCTCGTGCGACGAACTGGGGCGCGTCCCGCTTGCATACCCACCCGCCGACTGCCGATAGCGTGCCTCAGCGGCCAGTAGCGGATAGTGGAGGAGGGAGGCAGGCAAAGGCCTTCCCCCTGGGAGAAGAGCAATGGCGAGGGCCTGCCCGCTTTCAGCGAGGAGAATCCTTCACGCTGGTCCTTCCCCGGTCCTTCCCGCGGCCAGCACACCTGCGAGGCGCCGCAGCCAGAAAAGCCTTGATAGTGGCGCTGCCGTTGAGTAAAATTGTACATGATTTTTTGGGGTGGGAGAGGGCCCATGTGTCAAGCCCAGATTGCACCTCCGGGAACCGGGAGAACCCGTTAGCATGGGGCCGCCAGAAATGCTTCGCCAAGAAACGCCAGAGACCTTCACTTTGACGCAGACGCAGAGGAAGCCTGCCAGCGAGCTCTTGGCTCGAGCCTTTCACGCTGACCCGGCCTTCGTCTTCACGATTCCCGACCCGGTGCGCCGCCAGGAGGTGCTGCCGTGGCTCTTCGAAAGATTGCTCACGTCAGTTCTCGACTGTGGAAGCGTGCTTACGACCCCGTCTCTGGCCGCCGTGGCACTGTGGTTGGGACCGGAGCGGCCGTCCCTGCCAGCGTGGACGTTGGTGCGCAATGGGCTGGTCTTTCTCCCGCTGGTTTGTGGCTTCTCAGCCTTCCTGAGGTTCATGGCAGTGGCGAAGGGGAGCGAGCGTCTCCACCAGCGCACCTTGGGGGGTAGGCATTGGTATTTGTTCGCCATGGGGGTTGAGCCCAGCCATCAGCGTCATGGCGTGGGAAGGCAGCTCTTGGACTCCATGTTGCTCGGTGCTGACGCCGAAGGGCTGCCCTGTTACCTCGATACGACCAACCGGGCGAACATCGGCTACTACGAACGCCATGGCTTTGTTGTGGCCGGCAAAGAGAAAGTTGCGGCGGCACGGGGTACAGAACTGACCATCTGGGCGATGGTGCGTCATCCGCGCCTGACCTGCGAAGCACCGCATCACTCCTCCCCTGTCGCCTGAGCGAGCGGACTTGGTGGGTCGCCGGGAGAGGCCCGTCGGAGTTCCGAGGGCCCTCGGGCCCGGGTGAACTTCTCGGGCATCTCAGGTGAGCTTACAGCGTGAGCGAAACCTGCGTGCTGCCATCGCGTGTGTTGTCTGTTACCACTCCGGGACACATTCACGAGCGGCATGCCTCTTGGAATAGTGGTCCCCCGGGCGGCCAAAGGCGAGGAAAATTCCGCTTGATTTTTTGGCATTTTGTCTATAGCTTTGCCTGCGCGAGTGAACCGGCGGCACTGGCCTGCCGCAGGAACTGACGAGAGCAGAAGACTGCAACGCAGGACGTGAAAGGCAATGCATCCAACGGTCGTCACGATTTTGGCATCGATGTTGGGACTGGGGGCATTGGGGGCCCTGTTCGGCGGCGGACTGGCCTATGCCGCCAAGAAGTTCGCCGTCAAGGTCGACCCTAAGGTCGAAGCCGTCCAGGCGGTGCTGGGCGGGGCAAACTGCGGGGCATGTGGCTTCCCCGGATGTGCCGCCTTTGCCGAAGCAGTGGTAGCCGGGGTCGCCCCGTACGAGGGCTGCATCCCTGGCGGCGCAGACTGTGCCCGGCAGATTGCTGCCATCATGGGCGGTGAAGTCGGGGAGCTCAAGGAAGCGCCGGTGGCGGTGGTCTGCTGCCAGGGGGGGCGAGCAGAGGCCGGCGATCGTTTCATCTACCAGGGCTATGAGGATTGTGAGGCCGCTCAACTCATTGCCGGCGGAGCAAAGGCGTGTATCTACGGGTGCTTGGGTTTTGGCACCTGCGTGAGGGCGTGTCCATTCGACGCCATGGCGATGAACGGCAACGGCCTGCCAGTGGTGTTCGAAGACAAGTGTACCGGCTGCGGCAAGTGCGTGAAGGCCTGCCCGCGAGGTATCATGCAGCTCATCCCGCGCAGCCAACGCATCTACATCGCCTGCAGGTCCCAGGACCGGGGTAAGCAGGTGAAGGAGGTGTGCACGGTGGGCTGCACGGGCTGCACCCTGTGCGCCAACCCCAAGACGACGTCTTCGGGCTCCATCCGCATGAACGGCTTTTTGCCAGAGATCGTGAACCCCACCGCGGACGATTTGGAGCAGGCTTTCGCAAAGTGTCCGACACACAGTTTTGTGCGCAGGGGGGAGAAGGTGACTGAGCCACAGGCTCAACCAGAGGAGATGACGACGACCTGAGGGTCGTCAAACAACAGTGGAGAAGGTTATGCAAGAGAAGGTAAAAGAGGTTCTCGACAGGATTCGGCCAGCATTGCAACGCGATGGCGGAGATGTGGAGCTGGTCGAGGTGAAGGACGGTATCGTCTCTGTGCGACTGAAGGGTGCCTGCGGTGGTTGTCCGATGTCCCAGATGACCTTGAAGATGGGTATTGAGCGCGAGATCAAGAAGCTGGTCCCCGAAGTCAAGCAGGTGATTGCCGTCTGAGCTCAGATGAGCGGACTCGCCGGGGTGCGCTGGGCATGACAGCCAAGAAGAAAGAGTCGTTGGCTAGACTCGAGATCCGCGACCGACATCTTGGGGACGAATGGCTTGCGCCGGACTGGTCCATGGAAGAGGCGTCTCAGGATCTGCACGTGGGGAGACGTCTCTTCTTGGGCTTTGCTCTGTTGGCGATGGCCTGCATTGGGGCGGGCGTCTGGCTGGCATGGTACCTGGTCGTGCCCCGGCTGAGCTCCTTTCATCCGCTGCTGCCCTATGTGGCGGGGGGCGCTGCCCTTGCGGGGCTCATCATTGCTCTGCTGTGGTTTGCGCTCACCGCTGTCTCTATCGTGTTCGAGAAGAATTTCCTCCTGCTTCTTTTCGGGCGCGAGTTTTCGTTGTCGTTCCTGGCGCCACTTGTGCTTCACCTCGGGCGGCGATTTGGCCTTTCTCGCGACAAGATGAGCCATTCCTTCATTCGCGTGAGCAACTCCCTGATCCGTGCCACCAGGAAGACGGCGCAGTGTGACAAGCTGCTCATTCTCTTGCCGCGTTGCCTGCAGCGTTCTCTCAAGGAAAAGGTGGAAGAGTTGGCGCGCAAGTACGAGTGCGAGGTGTACGTGGCCAGCGGGGGAGAGGCAGCGCGGCGCGCGGTTGCGCTCACTCGCCCTTCCGCCATCATCGGCATCGCCTGCGAGCGCGACCTGGTGAGTGGCTTGCAGGACAACGTGACCCGCATCCCCATCATCGCCATCCCCAACCGGCGACCGGAAGGGCCGTGCAAGAACACCCTGGTGGACTTTGCCGAGGTGGAGCGGGCGGTGCAGTTCTTTCTCGGCGCTCGCGCCCGGTGATGCTCGCCGTAGCCGGTCACCCATTCTTCTTGCCGGTTCATCCTCCTCGCTCCCAGAGATGAGCAGCGCTGGCGACAAGATGCGAGCTTTGGCCCTGTTCTCCGGTGGCCTGGACAGCCTGCTTGCCACGGCTGTCATTGTGCGCCAGGGAGTGGAGGTCATCGCCCTGCATTTCGTCACAGGCTTTGCCCCCCCACGGCGGGGCCGTGAGGAGGAAGAGGCGGGAATCCGGTGGGTGGAGCGCGCAGCAGCTGCGGTGGGGGCGCGGGCAGAGGTAATTGATGTTTCGGGCCCGTTCGTGGAGGTGGTGCGTAACCCGCGCCACGGCTATGGCCGCTTTGCGAACCCCTGCATCGACTGCAAGGTCTTCATGCTGCGCAAGGCCAAGGAGCTGCTCGTGCGGTACGATGCGCGCTTTGTGCTCACCGGAGAGGTCTTGGGGCAGCGTCCGATGAGCCAGCACCTTCCTGTCTTGAACCTCATCGAGAAGGAAAGTGGCCTGAGAGGACTCCTTCTGCGCCCGCTTTCGGCCAAACTACTCAAACCGACAATCCCGGAAATAGAGGGGTGGGTCAACCGCGACCAGCTGTACGGCTTTAGCGGTCGTTCGCGCAAGCCGCAGATCGAGTTAGCGGCGCAGTTAGGTATCACTTCCTACGCGCAGCCGGGTGGGGGCTGCATGCTCACCGACGAAAACGTCGCACGGCGTGTCCTCGACCTGCTTGGCCACAAGGACAGATCCGCGATCGGCAAAGACGAGCTGCAGCTCTGCATGTATGGCCGCCATTTTCGCCTCTCTGACAAGGTGAAGGCAGTCGTTGGCCGCGACGAATGGGACAATCTGGCAATGGAGCAGTGTGCCGCAGGCAGGTGGCAGCTGCGTGCCCTGGCCTATCAGGGGCCGTTGACCATAGTCGACGGCGAGGCGAGTGCCGAAGAGCTGGCGGTGGCCGCGCGACTCACCGCGCGCTACTGCGATGGCAAGCATGAGAAAAGCGTAGCGATATTGGCGGAGCGCGAAGATGAGCAGGTCAATGTCCTGGTCGCCCCCATGCCGGACGCGGAGCTGGAGGGTCTGCGCATCTGATGACTGTCGCCGCGGGGGCACGGCCGCGCAGGCGAGAGGATGGCCTGCTCAGTGCGCTGTAGCTACCCGCTGGTAGATCAGGCGCATGCCGTGCAGGGTCAGATGGGCGTCAAGACGGTAGTCAGCCGGGAGTTTTGGCACCATGACCGGGGCCAGCCCGCCGGTGAGAATCACCTTTGGCGTGTCGCCGAGTTCTGCTGAGATTCTCTTCACCAGTCCTTGCACCATCTCCACACTGCCATACATGAGGCCGGCCTGCATGCTTGTCTCGGTGTTGCGTCCAATCAATCGCTCTGGGAAGCGCAATTCCACCTTCATGAGGCGCGCTGCGCGGCGATGGAGCGTCTGGAGGGACGTCTCGATGCCCGGAGCGATGATGCCGCCAAGATAATCTCCCTCCTCAGAGACCACGTCAAAGGTAGTGGCGGTGCCAAAGTCGACGATGATGAGCGGGCCGCCGTAGCGGGCATATCCTCCCACGGCGTTGCAGAGACGGTCAGCCCCCACGGTCGATGGGTCGTCGTAGTGGATCTTTATGCCGAGGTCGAGGCGAGCGCTCACCACGATCGGTTCGTGGTGCAGGCGCTCCCTGATCATTGCGTCGATGATGAGCGTCAAGTTGGGGACCACCGAGGAGATGATGCTCCCCTTGACCTGGGCAAGGTCGAGGCCGTCGGCGGCAGCAAGGGAGTGAAGCAGAGCCCAGCACTCGTCCGCTGTGCGGCTCACACTGCTGCTGAAGCGCCAACTGTGCAGGAACTTGTCGTCCTGAAACAGACCCGTCACCACCTGCGTGTTGCCAATGTCAATCGCGAGTAACATGTCCCACTCCAGCATGCGTTTGTCTTATGGCTCTTACCGACTCAGCCCTTTTCCTCGCGATGGGCTGTGTGCCTTGGGATTACTCAGGCAGGAGCTGGCAATCTCCTGCCACGATCGCCCGTAGCTCCCCGGAGGCCGTTCGCAGGAGCAGAGCCCCGTCCTCTGCGATGTCTTCTGCCACCCCCTGAAGCGTTGAGTGAGGCTCGACGATCCGCACGGGCTTGCCCAAGTGCATGCATCTGGTTCGCCAGGCGCGCAGCAGGCGCGCGAGATGACCCGCCTCCAGTTCTTCCCACCTCTTCTCCACGGCGCCAAGAATTGAAGCTAACAGCGCCATCTCATCGGGAAGCGTGCTCGTGTGGTCGCTGAGCCAGGTTGCCGTCGCTTGGATGTGCCGAGGCATGCGTTGCGCATGCGCGCGGTTCGTGTTGATGCCCACACCGAGCACGGCGAACTTGAGGCGGTCGCCGATGAGCTCGGTCTCGGCCAGGATTCCGCAAAGCTTCTTGCCAGCGACGAGCACGTCGTTGGGCCACTTCAACTGTGCCTTGATACCCGTGATTTTGGCAATTGCTTCTGCCACTGCCAGTGCGGCTGCTAAAGAGATGAGGCCACAGCGTTGCGGTGCAAGCGTCGGGCGCAGCACCAAGGAGAACCAGAGGCCGGCGCCTGGCGCCGAGTACCAAGTGCGGCCGGCGCGGCCACGGCCAGCAGTTTGCGCGCAGGCGGAGACAAGGTAGCCGTGTGGTGCGCCTCGCTGTGCCAGCTCCCGTGCCACCTCATTCGTGGAGGCCACGGACGAGAAAAACTGTGCCGCCCGCCCGAGGTGCTTGGTCTTCAACAGGGTGGCAAGCCTTGCCTTGTCCAGTGCAACGCGTGGGGAGAGATTCATTCTCGGCTCACGTTCGTTTTGTCACCGAATGCCCGACTCTCAGTAGCAGGACTGCCTTTTTGTGGCCGGCCGGTTTGCCTATGGTCAGCGTGCTTGTCAATGCGTCTCCGACTCAGCCCAGGTGGCGCCGTGCGGGCGTCGTCGCTGTTCCAGCGGGTGGTACTGGCGATGAACCTCGCGCAGATACTGGCGGTCGATGTGCGTGTAGATCTGCGTCGTGCTGATGTCCGCGTGGCCCAGCATCTCTTGCACCGCACGGAGGTCGGCTCCTCCTTCGATCAGATGCGTGGCAAAGCTGTGCCGCAGAGCGTGCGGCGATACCTCCTTGCGAATGCCTGCTGCCCGGGCGTATTTCTTGATGATTTCCCACACCGCCTTCCTGCTCATCGGATTACCACGGACACCGATGAAGAGCGCATTCTGCGAACGTGCTAACTTGGCGTAGCGAGGACGAGCCTCGCTCACGTACCGCTGCACCCAAAAGATGGCCTGCTCGCCAATTGGCACGATGCGTTCCTTGCCCCCTTTGCCAAAGACGCGCACTAAACCTTCCTGCGCGAGGAGATCGGAAAGCTGCACTGCCACCAACTCGGAAACGCGCACCCCTGTTGCGTAAAGGAACTCAAGGATGGCCCGATCGCGGATACCCAACGGTTCTGCGACGTCCGGCTGCTCCAGGAGGCGCTCCACCTCGTACTGGTCGAGCACGGTGGGGAGCACTTGTGCCCTCTTTGGCAGGCGCGTCGTTTCCGTGGGGTCAGTTTGGGCGAGCTCCTCGGCGACCAGGAAGCGATGGAACATCCTGATCGCAGAAAGGTTGCGGGCCACTGAGGTGACGCACAAGCCTACCGCAGCCAACTGTTCCAAGAATTCGGTCACCATGGGGGGGCGTACCTCGTCGGGCCTGCTCACCTGTTTGCTCTCGAGAAAATCCACATACCTTTCTATGTCGTGCCGATAGGCGAGAAGCGTGTTGTGCGCCATCCCCCGTTCGACCACCAGGTAGTCAAGGAACTCTTCCACGAGCTGCTTCATTTTGCGCTGTCCACGGCCCGTGTCCGCTCCAGCCCCGGGCAGGCGCGCACACAGAGCCCGCAAATGTAGACGCCAAGACTCCTGCTCTTGGCGAAAGTGCGCACCTGGTCATAGCATCGTTGGAAAACGAATTCCTCGCGCGTTTCCCCGATGGCATGTGCCGGACAGGCGGCAATGCACGCGCGGCACTCGTTACAGCTGAAAGGCAGAGGTTCTGGCTTAGGCACTGGCATATCGGTGAGCACGGTCACCAGGCGCACCTGTGCTCCGAAGCTGGGGGTGACCAGGAGGTTGTTGCGCCCCAGCCAGCCGAGACCAGCGGCCACTGCCAGGTGGCGGTGCGAGAGGTGGCCTGTCTGGTTTTGCCAGTCCACCACCTGTGAGGCAGGCACCGACACGGCTTGCCACCGGTGGTGCTGCAGGAGACCCGCAAGCAAGAAGGCAAGTCTGTCCAGATGCGCGTTGGCCTGGCGATAGTGCCACTTGTAGAGCAGTGTCGGACCGTCGCGCAGGCCATCAAGCACGGCCTTGGACAGGCGCACGGCCAAAGAGAGGGCATAAGGTAGCCCTTCGGCCTCACCAGGCGCGAAATGGAAGGTGTCGCGCACGCCATCGATGGGGCATGCACCGAACAGCGCGGCGCCGTTGTTCATGGCAAAGGAACGCAGGACGGGCAGGAGCTCTTCTGGAGAAGCCCTTTCCACATCTGACCTCATCCGCTACTTGGACTCTGGCAGAAGGTGCTCGGTGAGCGAAAGAGCGATTCCAGAGAGCATGACCTCTGGACCAAGCTGGGTGAAGTCCCCCGAGAGGAGGCTTGCGTCCACATTGGCGTACAATGAACAGCCAGCCTCCTTTTCCACGATCAGGCCGGCCAAGCGACCTTGATGCTCGCCGACGAAAGTAACTTCCCCCAAGACCTCGCTCACCACGTACCCGGTGCAGAAATGGAGCTGGAGGTGGGTGTTGCCCGTGTAGACGGAGATGAGGTTTCCCTCTTTTTCGCCGATGGGTATGTCGGGGTAGATTTCCAGCGACAGCCTGCGGCCGTCTTCCTTGTTCTCCAGAAGAAAGCGGTAGTTGTTGGTCATCCGCTTGGGCGGGACGCCCAGAACCTTGGCGATCTTGTCGATGTCTTTTTTCGCAAATACGCGCTTCATGCGCATCCTCACCCGCGTGGGGCTACTCTTTCGCCTCGGCAGTTGTCGTTGGCGCCTGTCTTCCCGGGTAGCACTTTACTGCGATGCCGCAACTTTGATGACCTTGATGGCCTTTGGTCCCTTCTCGCCGCTGACGCTGGCAAAGTATACCTCGCCACCTTGCTCCAAGGTGCGGAAGCGTTCCTCCTGGATGGCGGTGAAGTGGACAAAGACTTCCTGCCCGTGCTCGTCTTCGATGAACCCATAGCCCTTGGCGGCGTCGAACCACTTCACGCGTCCTCGCCGCATGGGCAACCCTGCCGTGGCCAAGTGCTCCTGCGCTGTCTGAGGACCCTGTGCGGCCAACTCTGCCGCAAATATAGGGAATTGCTCCGTCATTGTCAAGATGATTCACCTGACCGTGAGTCGGCGTCTACTCTGGCAGGCGGCTGACCACCAAGTCGACGGTCTGGCCGGCCACTGCCGCTGTTCCTGCTGCCGGCGACTGGTCGATGATGGTCTCGGGCAGCAGCTTGTCCGAAATCTGGTAACGCACCGCGCCCAAGGTCAACCCGGCGCGCTGGATCACTTTCGTCGCCTCGGCTAAGGACTTGCCGATGAGCTGGGGGACGACGAACTGGTCCGGCGCCGGCCCGAGGCTCACGGCAATGTCCACTTCAGTGCCTTGCTTCACCATCTGACCTTTGGGGATCGATTGTTCGCACACCACGTCGCTGAGGTACTCTGGGGAAAAGACATACTCGATATTGCGCAGCACCAGACCCTGGGCCGACAGATCGAGCGCAGCACTCCTCTCGGAACGCCCTACCAGCTTGGGCATGGTCACAAATCGTTCCCCCTTGCTGACGATGACGTAGACCCGCCTGCCCCGCTTGGCCGGGGCCCCTGGCTCCGGATTCTGGGAAAGAACAATCCCTGGCTCATGCTCGCTATCGAACTGCTCCCCGGCCTTGACTATTTGGAAGCCTTGCTGGCTCAGCCTCATCTGCGCGCCGGCATAGGTGAGGCCCACGACCTCCGGCACGTACACATCCTGGCCGTGCCGGGTGTACAGGGGCATGAGGACGTTGTCGCAGACAAGGTACAGCAAGACCAGCCCGCCGATGCCGGCGGCCAACCGTTTCAGTGCAGTGGAAATCATGTGCTTTCCTGGGAGTGCCTTTGCTCAATTTGTCCTAAGAGCGCCGCACCAGGCGCGCGGCGAAGCTGCCGTCTATGCCATGGTGGTGGGAGGTGCGCACATACCCTGCCTCGTCAACAAGTTCTGGGAGCACGAACTGCGCCCCATGGTCAAGCACGAAGCCGGGGTGAGTGTCCAAAAAGTGCTGCACCACCTGTTCATTCTCCTCCGGCTCGATGGTACACGTCGCATAGACCACGCTCCCCCCAACCGGCAGCAAATTGGCGGCACTGCTAAGGAGCTGCCGTTGCAGGGCGACAAGCATCGGGATATCGCTTTCGCGACGCTGCCAGCGGAGGTCGGCGCGTTTGCCCAGCACGCCAAAACCCGTGCATGGTGCATCGAGGAGCACGTGGGTGACTTCGCGCACCGCTGGCCACTTGCCATCGGCCACCACGGGATGGACGTGTTTCAACGACAGCCGCGCGCAGTTTTCGGCAGTCAGCCGTGTGCGCAGCTTACTGATATCTGCCGCAATGATACGTGCCTGGTCAGCAGTTAGTTCCGCCACGTAGGTGGCTTTTCCACCTGGTGCAGCGCAAAGGTCAAGGACTGTGGACTCTGGTGAGGCGGCGAGCAGGCGCGCGGGCAGTCCGGCGCTCACGTCTTGCACCGAGCACTTGCCCTCTCGCAGGATGTCCATGCGGCGCAGCTCCACCTGGTGGCTCCGCACGACGATAAAGTTCTCATCGAAGGGCGAAGGCACCGCCTCGATGTCCTTACCCAAACTCGCCAGGATTTCCTCGGGCTCGGCGCGCAGACGATTCACCCGAATGGTGACCGGCGGCGTCAAGTTGTTGGCCTGGCAGAGCTGTATGGTTTCCTCGATTCCGTAGCGCTTTACCCAGCGCCGCACCAGCCACGCAGGGTGCGAATAGCGCGTGCTTATGCCCTTCACCGGGTCGGCTTCGATGCTCGGCCACGGGATGCTCTCTCTCTGACGGATGAACGAGCGCAACACGCCATTGACCACGCCGGCCCAGTTCTTTCCAGCGACCTGCTGTGCCAGTTGCACGGCCTGGTCCACCGCCGCGTAATCGGGAACCCGGTCAAGGGCGAGCAGCTGATAGAGGCCCGTCTCCAGGATGGGCAGTATGGATGTCGGGCAACTTTTCAGCCCTCTGTGGAACAGCCGATCCAGAAGCCAGTGAATGGTACCGAGCCAGCGGCAGGTGCCGTTCACCAATTCGGTGGCCAGGGCCCGGTCGCGCGGCGTCAGGGGGGAGCGCAGCAGGGCGTGGTCCAGGAGCAGGTCGAGTCGACCCTGCCCCTCGTGCCACTGGCGCAGCACGTTCACTGCCACCTCGCGCGGCGAACTGGTTTGCCGTCGCGCCAAGTTGGGCCTGGCGGTAGCCTGTGAGGCCCGACCGTTACGTGCTCTCATCATCACTCACCTATACGCTCTTGCCTAAGATTGTTCCAGCTTGCAGGGCGTGACCCTGCAGGAACTCCTCGGTGGTCATCCGCCTTTTCCCTTCCGGCTGGACTTCCAAGAGGGCCAATACTCCTTCGCCCGTGGCCACATGGATGATGCCACCCTTTCGGTCAACACGCGCAACTTGGCCGGGGCGCTTGCCGTGCCCGTAGGGCTTCACCACCTGCGTCCGATACACCTTGAGTAGCTTGCCTTCCAGATATGTGAACGCGCCCGGGAAGGGGCAGAGACCGCGCACCAAATTGTGCACCTGCACAGCGGTTTTGCGCCAGTCGATCTCGCACATTTCGCGGACGATCTTCGGCGCGCGGGATGCTTCTCCCTGCTGCGGCTTGGGCACGGCACGGCCGTCGGCAATGAGGTCCACAGTCTCCACCAGCAGCTCGGCGCCGGCCAGTGCCAGACGATCGTGCAATTGGCCCGCAGTCTCATCCGGCCCGATGGGCAGCTGCCTTTGCAGGATGATGGCCCCGGTGTCTACCTTTTCCTCGATGAAGAAAGTGGTGACCCCGGTCTCTCGTTCGCCGTTGATGATCGCCCAGTTGATGGGAGCAGCCCCTCGGTATTTCGGAAGGAGAGAGGCGTGCAGGTTCACCGTTCCCTTGGGCGGCATAGTAAAGACTTCTGGCGGCAGAATGCGGAAGGCAACCACAACGAACAGGTCCGCCGCACAACGCCGCAGCTCTGCCAAAAAGACTGGGTCATTGAGCAATTCCGGTTGCAGGAGCGGCAACTGGTGGCGACTGGCGCAAAGTTTCACCTGAGACGGCTGCAAACTGAGGCCACGCCCCCGCTCCCGGTCCGGGGTGGTGACCACTGCGACCACCCGATGCCGGCTCTGGGGGAGTGCCTCCAATGAAGGCACCGCAAACTCCGGCGTGCCGAAGAAGACTATCCTCAGTGCATTCATAGCCCTCCGCAGAGTGGATTGAGTGACTGGGTAGCGCCCGCAAGGAGGCAAGAAGCCACCTGCTGGTCACGCCTTGTGCACGATCCTGTCCTTGGCCACCTCGACCTTCACGTTTTCGGCAATCTTCAGGATGACGATGTTCTCCTGCTCCTTTTCGCCGACCACGACGCCGTAGATGCCGCCCACCGTCAGCACGCGGTCGCCCTTCTGGATGCTCGCCAACATCTGGCGCACTTCCTTCTGCCGCTTTGCCTGCGGACGGATGAAGAAAAAGTACATGATGAGGATCAGCAAAAAGATCCAAAGAAACATGCCCATGGCAGGCTTGGTGCCTGCCGACCCGGATGCGCTCAGCATGAGCGCAGGGAGAAAAGCAGTCACGTCATCCTCCTTCCGTTTGGTTCGCTTTCGTCCGCGCCGGAGAGGTATTCTGCCAAGAAGCTCCTGCTCCAGGCCTCCAACCTCTCTTCGGCGATTGCTGCTCGCATTTCCGCCATGAGTCGCAGGTAGAAGGTTAGGTTGTGGATCGTAGCCAGCCGCAGAGCGAGGATTTCCTCCGCCTGGAACAGGTGGCGAATGTAGGCCCGACTGAAGGTGCGACACGCGTAGCAGTCGCAGTCGTCGTCGATGGGACGGAAATCCTCGCTGCACGTTGCGTTCTTGACCACCAGGGGACCGCGACGGGTAAACACCGTGCCGTTACGCCCGTTGCGCGTGGGTATCACACAGTCGAAAAGGTCGATGCCCATTGCCACGCATCGAATCAGATCTTCAGGCTTGCCCACGCCCATCAGATAGCGCGGCTTTTCCGGCGGGAGCTGCTGGGCACACAGTTCCGTGACCTCGTACAGCGCGGTCTTGGGCTCGCCCACGGACACGCCGCCGATGGCGTAGCCGGGGAAATCGAGCCCAACTAGGCGATCGCAACACTCTCCGCGCAGGTCGGCGTAGGTGCTCCCCTGGACAATGGCAAAGAGACTCTGCTCGAAGGAAAAGAGCGGAGTGGTCTCCTGCCAGCGCTTCTTGCTCCTCTCTGCCCAGCGTACGGTCATGTCCATAGAGCTTCGTGCGTAGCCCCACTCACATGGGTATGGCGTGCACTCGTCCAACACCATCGCAATGTCTGAGCCCAGGGCGCGCTGTAGCTCCACCACCAGTTCCGGGGTGAAGAAGGGATAGGAGCCATCAAGGTGCGATTGGAAGCGCACTCCCTCCTGGGTGACCTTGCGCAACTCGGCGAGGCTAAAGACCTGGTAGCCGCCGCTGTCGGTGAGCACCGGGCGGTACCACGCGGCGAAACGCTGGATGCCCCCTGCTTTCCGCACCAGCTCCACGCCGGGGCGCAGATAGAGGTGGTACGTGTTGCTGAGAATGATCTGGGCACCGCAGGCGACCAGGTCATCTGGCGACAAGGTCTTGACCGTTCCCTGCGTTCCCACCGGCATAAAGGCGGGGGTCTCCACCTCGCCATGGGCCAGGTGCAGCACTCCGGTGCGTGCGGCCGAACTCGGGTCTTTCTTCGCGATGGTGAAGCGCACCCGTCTCCCTAAGTGAGCAGCTCTTTGAGCGCCTGTTCGATCCGCTCGACGCCCTTGACGGTGACACCGGCCACGCGTCGTGTGGCGCGCATGCTTGAATGCGGAACGACGGCGCGCTGGAACCCCATGCGCTGCGCCTCGGCCAGGCGCTTGTCCAGGTGGGCCACGGCACGTACCTCTCCACCCAGGCCGACCTCGCCCACGACTATTGCCTTAGGATCGACCACCTTGTTCTGCATGCTCGAAGCAATGGCCACAGCGATGCCCAGGTCTGCGGCAGGCTCATCCAAGCGCACCCCGCCAGCCACGTTCACGAAGACATCAAAGGTGCCCAGACGGAGCCCAACCCTCTTTTCCAGCACCGCAAGCAGCAGTGCCACCCTGCGGGGGTCAACACCCGAGCTGGTGCGCTGCGGCACGCCAAAACTGCTGGGTGCAACCAAGGCCTGAATCTCCACCAGGATTGGCCTGGTCCCTTCCAGGATGCACCCGACCGCACTGCCGCTGGCATCGCCGCGTCGCTCGGAGAGGAAGAAGGCCGAGGGGTTTGTCACTTCGACCAGCCCCTTTTCGGTCATCTCGAAGACGCCGATTTCCCGCGTCGAGCCGAAACGATTCTTCACCGCGCGCAGGACGCGGTACATGTGGTCGCGGTCGCCCTCGAACAAGAGCAGGGTGTCGACCATGTGTTCCAGAGTCTTTGGCCCGGCAATGTAACCTTCCTTGGTTACATGGCCGATGAGAAAGATGGGTATGGCACTCCTCTTGGCCAGCGTGATGAGCTCCAGCGCGCACTCCCGCACCTGGCTAATGCTCCCCGGGGCACTCTCGAAGAGCGGCTTGTACATGGTCTGAATGGAGTCGATGACCACCAGACCAGGCTGCACTTCCTCTCCTGCCTCCAGCACCGCGTCCAAGTTTGTCTCGGCCAGCACGTAGACGTGCTCTGTGGAGGGCCCAAGGCGATCGGCGCGCATCTTGGTCTGGCGGGCGGACTCTTCGCCCGACACGTAGAGGACCGGGCGATCAGGGCCAGCCAGTGCCATGGCCTGCTGGAGCATAAGCGTCGACTTGCCGATCCCTGGGTCGCCACCCACCAGGATGACCGATCCCGGCACGATTCCTCCGCCTAACACACGGTTGAATTCAGTGAAGGGGGTGCAAAGCCGGATCTCCTCGGTGACCTCGACTTCTGAGAGGCGGAGCGGTTTGCTCACCGGAGTGGCGGGCGCACGCTGAGCACGGGCCGGCTGAGGGACAACTCTCTCCTCCACGAAGCTGTTCCAGGCCCCACATTCGGTGCACCGGCCCAGCCATTTGGGCGAGACATAGCCACACGATTGACAGACGAATCTGCTCTTCTGCTTCTTTATCTCGCTCACGGCTCGATCTCAGTCACAAGACTGGTCAGAGCGCCTCGAGGCTCCTGAATCATCCCGCCTGCGTCGCCCGCTGCTGGGCCCATGTGCGTTTTCTCCGGCAGTAGCGCCAGCCGTTTGAGCCCTGGTGACCATGGCCCTTTTGGTCCTTTTCCAAGGAAAGCACCGTGCTGCGTACGCTGACCAGGACAGAGAAGAGGAACTCCATGCCCAGAACACATGCCCTGATTCGCTACAGCCCCGTTTTTCTAATTCGGCTGGACAAGAGGCACCGGCAGCAACGCCTGCCGTCCGGCACTCCACTGACGAACGGCACACCCGCTCTGAGCCGTCTTCGAACTGCCGGCAGTGGTCACAGAGAACAAACCGACACGTTGGAAAGCTGCGCGAGCGAGCTTGTCGCCTTCTCGGGCCAG
Source organism: candidate division KSB1 bacterium (assembly GCA_024655945.1). Taxonomy (NCBI): domain Bacteria; kingdom Pseudomonadati; species Candidatus Zhuqueibacterota bacterium. The sequence continues at coordinate 459,232 of JANLFK010000002.1, read as the reverse complement.
GGAGCCGTTGCACAGCGCAATGGCCGCCACCACAGGTGGAGAATCAACGCCTTTGTCCTGCACTTGCCTAATCGGATGGGTGAAGCACCAGTAGGGGGCCAGGGTCAACGTTCACGCGCCGGAGGAGCACAACGACTGCCTTGCTGAAGAGTGATGGTGTTCAGATTCATTTGCCTCTGGCGCGCACGGAGCCGGCTGCTGAACCGTGCAGTGCGCGCCGCCTCTGGGCAGTCCGTGCTGTGGCTGCGCCTCTGCGCCCGGACGCACAGCAAAGTATGGAAAAAATCGCTGAAAATCAAGCTGTTTTTTCTTGCCCGATCCTCTCCGCCATGCACATGGCACATCGCAGGCTCGAGGGAATCGCTCGCCAGAGAACCGACAGGTGCCCAAGCCTACTGGAAGAAATCCTGCAACTCTTCTACTGAGGGGGGGCGAGTTAGTTCCACCAGGTAGAGCTGAAACGTCCCTGTGCGATTCGAATGGAAAACAAGCCTCTTGCCATCAGGCGAAAAGCGGGGGTGCCCGTCAATGGCCTGGTCGTTGGTAAGCTGCTGCAGATTGCCGCCGTCTCTGCGGATGAGGTAGAGGTCGTACTTCCCCCTGTCCTTGGCGGCGAAGGCGATCGTGGTGCCGTCCGGAGAAAAGGCCGGCGCCGCCTTCACGCCCAACGTGTCAGTCACCACGCGCACCCGCTTCTTGGCCAGGTCCATCTCGCAGAGGAGAGAACGTCCTTCGTGTTCCTTGACGAAGAGCAGAAAACCTCCGTCAGCCGAAACCTCGGGTGCGAAGCAGTCTTCGCCAGGTTGGGTCAGGGTTATTGGCGTGAGGTCGTCCAACTGCATGGACATCACGCTACGCGTGCCGGTCTCCCCCAGGGGTGTAGAGACGTAGAAGAGCCGCGCCCCGTCTGGGGAGAAGACGGCATGGAAATCGTCGGCATGGCTCCTGGTCAACTGCCGCACGTGCCTTGATGGCACATCGAGCAGGTAGATTTCCCGCTGCTGCTGTCGAGGGTCTCGCGCCGGTTGGCTGTCGCGTGTGGAAGTGAACGCCACAAGTCGGCCGTCCCGCGCCGCGCAGGGAGCCTCGTCGCGAGCCGGATGCTCGGTGAGCTGGGTCAGGCTTCCTGAGGCAAGGTCCAGGACGAAGATTTCCCAGTTGCCGGTGCGATTTGTCTGCACGGCGATACGCCGCCCGTCCGGAAACCAGGAAGGGAACGCATGGTCATGAGGGCCACTGGTGAGTTGCTCAATATGGAAGGGCCTGCCGAGCTGGCGGCCTAAGCGAGCGAGAACCTCCGCTCCCTGGGGAGAGTCGACGGCACGCCGAATCAGCCGCTTGCCTTCCGCAGCAAAGCCCAACGCCCGCAGGGTCTGACCTTTCTCATACAGTGCCCAGGGATAGTCCGGCATGAGGGAAAGAGCGCTGTCGAACTGGGCCACGGCCAGCCGATATTGACCAGCGCCAGCGAGCGCCTGGCCCAGTCTTACCCGGGCATCGACGTCGTGGGGAGCCAGCTTCACGGCGAGCGCGAGCTCGCTGAGCGAAGAGTCACCATGACCGAGCTGCGGCTGGTGCGATGCACAGCCGAGCACCAAGCCTACACAAGCGAGCAGGAGAACACTGCGCATCATACGGTTTCCTTCATCTCCATGACCAGACCGCAGATACCCTTACGGAATCGCTACGGCAAGGCCGCTACCAGCCGCTCGATGTCCTGCGCGTTGTTGTAAAAGTGCGGCGAGATCCGGAGCAGCCCATTGCGCTCAGAGGTCACCACCTTTTCCTTGAGCAGCTTCGCGTAGATGACCCCTGCCTCCACAGTGGGGTGCCGGAAGCTGAGAATCCCCGAGCGGTGGCCATCTACCATCTGGGTGACCACCTCGTAGCCCCTCTCCGCTACCAACGAAGCCGCTAAAGCGGTGAGCCAGAGGAGCCGCTCTTCAATAGATGGGATGCCGACTTCTAACAACATCTCCACGCTGGCACCCAGGCCGGCAATGCCCAGCAGGTTTTGGCATCCCCCTTCGAATCGGCGCGCCGACTGCCTGAACGGCTGCGTTATGTCCGTGAATGCGGCCGGATTTTCCACGCTCAGCCAACCGAGCGTAGGAGTGAAGAGGGCGGGGAGGAGCTCTTTGCGCACGTAGAGCATCCCTTGCCCCCAGGGGCCCATCAGCCACTTGACGCCGTTGACGGCGACAAAGTCGGCACCTATTTCTCGCACATCAAAGTGGAGCGCACCTACGCCTTGGGTCCCGTCTACAAAGAAGAGGGCATTCCTTTCGCGACACAGGCGACCCACCTCAGCGAGGTCATGCCGCCAGCCGTCATCGTATTCGACGAAGCAGATGCTGACTAGCCTGGTGCGGCGGTCGATGGCCTCTGCCAGGGCATCGAGCGAGCCGTCGCGAAGAAGCCGGACGAGGCGAATTTCCACCCCGAGATTTTGCAGGTTCAGCCAAGGGTAGATGTTCGCGGGGAACTGATTGACCGGGGTGACCACGTTGTCCCCCGGCTGCAGGCGCAGTGCCTGGGCCACAACGGCGGCCGCTGCCGTCACGCTCTGAACAAAAGTGACCTCGTCGGGATGAGTGTGGATGAGCCCCGCCAGGTGCTGTCGGGTCTTTTCTGCGTACTCGTGCCACGCCTCTTCTTTCAGGTCGCCGTACTCACAGTCGCGCAGGTGCGCCTGGATTCTCTCTTGCACACGCCGCGACTCTGGTGCGTTGGAGGCATGATTGAGATACGCATATTCCGGCACTATGGGGAATTCACGCCGATACTGTTCGATGTCCTCGTCGGAAAGCATACCCTGCAGTAGTCAGCCCGGATCTCTTCTGCAAGCCACCTCTGGCGCCCGGCACGGCATTGACCGGATTTGGCGGAAAAGAAGGCGAGGCTGCATGCCCCGCCTTCTCTGCGCCTGCACACGCGCGCCACTTCGCTGGACGGGCGCCCAGGGCGTTAATGCCGCAGTCTATCGCCTTCGCTTCTTCTCCGCTTCGAGGAATGGCTTTACGAGTTCGATGGGAAGCGGGAAAACGGTCGTGGAATTGTTCTCCGAGGCGATGGTGGTAAGCGTCTGCAGGAAGCGCAGCTGCATGGCCATCGGCTCCGAGGCGATCACTTTGGCGGCGTCGGCGAGCTTTCTGGATGCCTGGAATTCGCCCTCGGCGTTGATCACCTTGGCGCGCCGCTCGCGCTCAGCCTCTGCCTGCCGGGCCATGGCGCGCTGCATCTCCACCGGCAGGTCGACGTGCTTGACCTCCACCATGGAGACCTTGATGCCCCAGGGGTCGGTCTGGTGATCGATGATCTGCTGCAGCTCGCGGTTGATCTTGTCGCGCGCAGAGAGAAGCTCGTCCAACTCAGCCTGCCCGAGCACGCTGCGCAGGGTGGTTTGCGCCAGCTGAGAGGTGGCGAAAAGGTAGTCTTCCACTTCCACCACTGCCTTAGCAGGGTCCATGACGCGGAAGTAGAGAACTGCGTTCACTTTCACCGACACGTTGTCCCGCGTGATGACGTCTTGCGGCGGCACGTCCATGGCGACGGTACGGAGACTCACTTTCACCATTCGGTCCACAAACGGGATGATCAAGAAGATGCCGGGGCCACGGGCGCCCACCAGCCGCCCAAGGCGAAAGATCACGCCTCGTTCGTACTCGCGCAAAATCTTGATGGCACTCAGCAGCAGGAAGAAGGCAATGACGATGACGATGATGAACGGTTGCATGATGACCCTCCCAATGAGTTATGCGGTGGCAGCCGCCTCAGAGCAGGCGGCCGATGCTAACTGGAGGCGAATTTCTTCACTTTCAGGCTCATTCCATCCACGCCCACCACCTGGATCTTCTGTCCTGCGGGAATGGGCTCGTCGCTGTAAGCGCTCCAGATCTCGCCATGCAGCCTGACCTGTCCCTCGGGCGCCAGATCAGTGACTACGACCCCCTTCTCTCCAATAAGTCCCTCTTTGCCAGTGGTGGGCTTGGTCATCTTGGCTTTCAGGGCCATGCCCATGGCGAAGAAGAAGAACAGGCCCGTGGTGATCGCCGCAGCCAATGCCACTCGCCAGTCGATGCGCATGCTGGGCATAGCGGTCTCCTGGAAGAGCATAAGCGAACCGATGAGCATTGCCACGATTCCTCCGATGGTAAGCACGCCGTAGCTGGTGACCTTCACCTCCAGCACGAAGAGCACGATGGCGAACAGAATCAGCAGCAGGCCGGCCGCCCGGACCGGAAGCTGTTGCAACGCAAAGAAAGCCAGAATCAGGAAGATGCCGCCCACTACACCGGGCAGTACCGAGCCGGGATTGGAAAGCTCGAAAAAGATGCCGTAGATGCCCAGGACCAGGAGTATGTAAGCGATGGTCGGGTTGGATATCTTGTACAGAATCAGAGAGCGCCAATCCATGGAGTACTCATGGATGGTGGCCTCTTTGGTGTGCAGGGTGACGCGTCCGGAAGCGACCTCTGTCTCTTTGCCGTCCAGCGTGTCCAATACCTCTTTCAGAGAGGCGCAGACATAGTCCACCACCTTCTTCTTCAAAGCCTCTTCTTCCGTGATCGAGGCGCTCTCGCGCACGGCCTTTTCTGCCCAGTCGGCGTTGCGCCCTCTCTTTTCGGCGATGGAGCGCATCCACGCGGCTGCCCAATTGGTGGTCTTTTCCGCCATAGTGGCGGAGGTGTCCTGCGCACCGATGCCGACCGGATGGGCGGCGCCAATGTTTGTGCCAGGGGCCATGATGGCAAAGTGGGCCGCCATGGTGATGAACACACCGGCTGACACTGCCCCTCCTCCGCTGGGCCACACGTAGACCACCACTGGCACGTCGGCGCCCAGGATGCCCTTTACGATGTCCTGCGTCGAGAGCACTAATCCCCCAGGAGTGTCCATCTTGATGACCAGGCACTCGGCACGTTCCTTCTCGGCCTTTTCGATATGCCGGATGATGAAGCGGGCCAACACCGGGTTGACGTCCCCCTCGACCTTGATGACGTGCACGCGGCCAGTGGCGCCTGAGGCTGCGGCGCTCACGGCCAAGAGGAGGGCAAGGAGTGAGAGAACTCGCAACAGGGATCTTTTCATCACGCGGTTACCTCGTGTGAGCACGCCACGTTTCAGCTTCACCGCCTGCTGAACAGATAGAGGATGAGGCTCAGAACAAGGCTGAGCACGACACACGTGGCGATTGGAAAATAGAAAGTGAAATTCTTGCGTTGCACGAGAATGTCGCCAGGCAATCGCCCCAAGAACGGAACCTGTCGGGCGAGCAGCAGCACCACGCCTACCCCAGCGAGGAAGAGGCCGAAGAGGAGCAGCACGCGCGCTATTGGGTTGAGGTCCATGGTGCCCACCGCGAATAAGCTATGGCCGCCTGCCAACTGGTAGCTCTGTGGTCCAGTTGAGCACATTGTATTTCCTGCAGATCTCCACAATTTTCTCCACAGGCAAAGCCTCGGCCTGGTGGCCGTCCTTTCCCCGAACCGGCGTGGCGCGAAAGAGAGAGTTGAGGATCGCTTCTTCGGTGGCTTCGACCACCGCTAAGAAGAGAGGGGAGAGTGCGCTATTTGGCAACTCGCGGAACTGGTGGAGGCCGCCCTCAGGTTTGGGGCGAATGCGCACTGCCGGACTGGTAGAGAAGGCGATGACATAGTCACCGCTGCCATTGGAGCAGTAGCCGCCTGTGTGGGCAAGTCCGAAGAGCGCGCGCTTGGCCAATCGTTTCAGGTTACGGCTGAGCAGCGGGGCGTCCGTGGCGACGACGATCATGCACGAGCCCTGCTCCGGCGGTTGCAGTTCTTCTCGCATGGGAAACCGCCCCAGCTCTCTGCCCACCGGAGCGCCGTTGATCTGCAGGATGCCGTCGAAATTGGTCTGCACCAGCACCCCTACCGTGTAGCCACCGCGACTCTTGGGCAGCACGCGCGAAGAGGTGCCGATACCCCCCTTGAACCCGAAACAGACCGTGCCTGTGCCCGCGCCGACACTACCTTCTTCCACGGGACCAGACTGCGCTAACTCCAAGGCCCTGAACACCTCCTCCACGCGAAGGCGCCGCCCGGCGATATCGTTGAGCCAACCATCGTTGGTCTCGCCCACCACAGGGTTCACCGAACGTACGTTCTGATTTCCCGGCATGCGCAGCGTGTAGTCGATCAGAGCTGTTGCCGCTACCGGGACGCTCAGCGTGTTCACCAGCGCGATGGGTGTCTCCAACTCCCCCAATTCTTCCACCTGGGTGAAGCCGGTCAGCTTGCCAAAGGCATTGCCGACGCTCACCGCCGCAGGTACGCGCTCCATGAAGAGATTGCCTGCATGGGGAAGAATCACTGTGACACCGGTGCGCACGCTATCCCCTTCGACGAGCGTATAGTGGCCAACCCTCACTCCCTCGACGTCGGTGATGGCGTTCCACTTTCCCGGCGGCAAGAGCCCGATGCACACGCCCACATCCCGTGCGCGAGGACGCTCTTGCTGGGCAGCGCTGTATGCCAGCGCCTCCACTCCTTGCATCAGTGCACCCCAGATCACCAGTAGTGCCACTACTCGCATTTGCCAACCTTTCCGCGTTGGCCACTCACCAGGGAGTTACGCGTGTTAGGCCAACACCAATTTAGCAAAAGGGCTGCTCAAAATCAACTGCTTTTTCCGCCGGTCGAGGTCTAACCATGGGACTACCCGGGTGGTGCGGCTCCCGGTCGGCGGCAGGCACCTCCCTCAAAAGGCCCGGAGCAACAAGGATATGGGCGCGCTCGCTCGCCGCGGCGACACCAGAAAAAAGTTGAGAAAAATGGCAGGGAAGAGATTTTCCGCTTGACATTTTCAGATATTTTTGCTAATATGATGACGCCTTAGAAAACATCCCTGCAAATTGAGCGGTGGTTTGTCAATTAAAGAGCCAACACCTGCCAATAGGGAGCCGAGCTCTGGACGTGGATTACAGGCCTCACCGTGCGGCGCGCGGTAGTGGAAGTAAGAAACGCCCAGGCGGTGCCCACCGTGTTGAGCACGGTTCTTTACGCAACCATCCTAATTTGCAGGGATTTTTCTTTTCTGTTCCGGACCTGATGAGCCAACCAGCGCTCTCTGTGTTCCCCCGCCGGTTCTGAGTGCACTCGTCTGCCGCAAAGCTGTCCTGCGCCCCAGTGACCACGCTCGCACGGTAGCTGCTTTTGTGAAGCTGTTACGCCTCTCTCGCGTCTCTGCTCTCTGCGCGTTCGACCTTGACTTTGCTGCAGCAGCCCTTCGAACTGAGAAGCGAGCGGGAGGCGAGGGAGCCATTCGTGGGTTATGGATGAACTCCTCCGACCTTGATTTCGCCGCGTGAACAACTCTTATTCTCTACTCTCCAGCGTTTCCGGATCTGATCTCCGGTGGGAATGGCAGAGTTTGTTGGAGTAGCTAGGAGGGAGGCCACTCACAGCATCCAATTCCTGTCCAGGGTGCGGTACTGGATTGCTTCGCTCACGAACTCGGGGCGAATCTCTTCACTTCCTTCCAGGTCGGCGATGGTGCGTGCCACTTTCAGCACGCGGTCGTAGGCACGGGCAGAAAACCCAAGGCGAGTGATGGCCGTACGCAGCAGCTCTTCGCTCCTGCTGTCGACCGGACAGTAGCGGCGGATATCCTTCGACTCCATGCGCGCGTTGCAGAAAAGCGCCTTTCGGTCACGGAAGCGGCGCAACTGAATCTCCCGCGCCCGCACGACTCTCTCCCGAATGACCGCCGAAGGCTCCCCCACCGTCTTGCCCGCCAGCTCCCGGTACTTGACCGCTGGCACCTCCACGTGCAGGTCGATGCGGTCCAGAAGCGGCCCGGAAACCCTAGAGAGATAGCGCTGAATCTGTGGCGGGGTGCAAGAGCATTCATGTGTCGGATCGGTGCGGTAGCCGCAGGGACAGGGGTTCATGGCGGCGACCAACATGAACTCGGCCGGATAGGTCAGCGACATCATGGCGCGGGAGATGGTCACCTTGCCGTCCTCGAGTGGCTGGCGCAGCACCTCCAACACGTTCTTCTTGAACTCCGGTAACTCGTCCAGGAACAGCACACCAAAGTGCGCAAGGCTCACTTCGCCCGGCTTGGGGATGGTGCCGCCGCCAATCAGGCCGGCGTCGCTGATGGTGTGGTGCGGCGAACGGAAGGGGCGAGTGGCAATGAGCGCCGTGTTGGGTGGGAGAAGGCCCCCCACGGAGTGAATCTTTGTGGTCTCCAACGCCTCCTCGAAGGTCAAATCCGGGAGAATCGTCGGGATCCGCTTGGCGAGCATCGTTTTGCCGGAGCCGGGAGGCCCAATCATGAGGATGTTGTGTCCGCCGGCTGCCGCCACTTCTAAGGCACGCTTGACATGCTCCTGGCCCTTCACGTCCTGGAAGTCGATGTCGTAATGCCTGCTCTGCGAGAAAACCTCCTGCAGGTCGACGGTGAATGCCTCTGGGTTGATGCGGCCATCGAGAAAGTCCACTGCTTCGCGCAGATGCCGGACTGGGATGACGGTGAGTCCTTGCGTCATCGCCGCCTCCCTGGCGTTCTCTTCCGGCACAATGATCCCGCGGATGTTATTGTTGCGCAGCGCCACCGCGATGGGCAGCACGCCGCGCACCGGACGGATCACGCCATCCAGAGCCAGCTCACCCACCAGCGCAAACTGATCCAGCAGACTCGTGGAAACTTGCTTGGTGGCCGCCAGAATGGCGATGGCCATGGGGAGGTCAAATGCCGAGCCTTCCTTCTTGACGTCCGCGGGCGCCAGGTTGACGGTGACTCTCTTGGGAGAGAGGCGGAAGCCGGTGTTCTTAATGGCAGCACTGACTCTCTCCTTTGACTCCCGCACCGCGCCGTCGGGAAGGCCAACCGTCGCGAAGGAGGGGAGACCCGATTCGAGGTGGGCCTCGACTTTTACGATGTAAGCGTCGATGCCCAAAACTGTCGCGCTCAGTGCACTGCCAAGCATAACCAACCCCGCTCGCGCTGCTTTACTGCTTGCAATATAGAAGAAAAGTTGAAAAATGCAAGTGAAAAGCTCGAAGGAGAACAGGCGGAGCCATCGACGCTGTACGGCGAGCTGGCGACGCATCATCTCTCTTTGCGCGCCCCACGCTTGCCTGGCGAGAGACAGGCGGACAGGGTGAAGTCCAAGGATGCCCTGTTGTAGCAGAGCGTGAGGTGGGGGGAATCGCCGCGCGTAAAAGAGCGGCAGACTTCAGAGCTGCTGGTTTGTGGCCGCGGGCATTCCCGGAGGGGGTCTGGCATGCTGGTGAGGTAGCGCCGCGCCACAGGGTGATTCAGCACCTCCAGCAGGGTGATGAGCGCCTCAACGGTGGATTCTGCCCCTGAGTTGCGGTTCACTCTGGTGGGGCTCTCGATGCCGTCGAAGCAGCGGCCGCTGGCTGGGTCGTACATGGCGGCGCGCGCCGCGTTGTTGCCGAGGAACCACGAGGCGGCAAGCCCCGCCAGCACCGCGCAGGTGGTGTCGGACGATGCCTCAGCCACGCCCAGCAGGCCGAGAGCGGCGCATCTGATGTCGTAGGCGATTTGGGGGAATTCTGCGGGGTGGGCCTGGTCGTCCACATGGAACTCGCGCAACCACCCCTCCACGAGCAGCCGGGACAGGAACTGCCGCCCCTCGCGCTCCGCTGCACTCACCAATTGTGGTTCGCCCAGCATCCGCCCCAAGGCGGCGAGTGCCTGAGTCTGCCCATTCCCCCACGCATGCCACACGCCAGGCCAGGAGAGGAACGCCCCGGCGTAGCGAGCCGTATCCGCAAGCTGCATGTACAGCAACCCCTCGGCAAGTTTCCTTGCGGCCGCCTCTACTTCGGGGTCAGTCTCCACCTGCAGGAATTCGACGGCGCCCAGCAAGAACTCGCTCGTCGCGTCGGCTGCACACCTTTGCAAAAGCCAGAGAGGGTAGAGGTGGCTCCCTATGGCGTCGTAGCGTCCATAGTGCGCGAGCACCTGGGACAGAGGTGTGCGACAACGCCGGAAGGCGTCGCGAAGCTCGTTGGCAAAGGCTGCGTCCCTTGCGCGGAAGAAGCGGTAGCCGGTGGCCAGTGCCCAATAGGCGCGTGCTGCAGAGAAGCCAAATCCTTTACGGCTGCTCTGCGCGGTTGTGTTGATGCTCAGAGAAGAGTCGACGAAATTGAAGAACTCCCCGTTGTTGGCCTGCAGCTTGAGTACGAAGCGCAACAGCCCACGCGCCAAACTGAGGTGCGAGGTATCGCCGGTGAGCGTCGCATAGCGCACCAGGAGCACTGCAGCGCGGGCGGCGTCGTCCACACAGGCGATGCCCTCCGACGGTGCGGCGACCCAGTGGTAGTCAGGATACTCGGCGTAGACGTGCAGGATGACCACCGAGTCGCCGCCCATCGTCGCCCATTCGCACAGGTGCTGCAAATGGGCAAAGTTGACCGTCGGTAGCTGGCAAGGACCCGGCCTGCGCTGGGCACAAACGCACCATGTGAGCGCTATCAGGAGGATGCTCAGAGTCGAGGCCCATGCCCCGAGAAGGGCACAGGGCCGCTTCCTGAATCCAGCCCCCCGGCGGGGCGCTTGCCAGCTAAGCCTCACTTCTTACCCTTCAGGTGGGCAATGAGATCATTTAGGTTCGCGGTAGCCAGGGCAATGGTGGTGTCCGCCGCTCCGTAGTAGAGGCGTATCTCTTTTGTCACCGGGTCGAGTATCGCGCCGCAGGGGAACACGACGTCTGCCACGTCGCCCACGCGCTCGTACAGGTCGCGCGGCCCGAAGACCCAGGTATCCGAGCGAGAGATGACGCGCGTCGGTTCCTCCAGGTCCAATAGGGCAAGCCCTAACCGGTAGATGGCCCCCGCAGCCGTGGTGCGCACACCGTGGTAGATGATGAGCCACCCCTCGGGCGTCTCAATGGGCGGCGTGTTCAGGCCAATCTTGCGCGCGTCCCACCACCCGCCTTGCCGTGCCTCAAGCAGGATCCTGTGATCGCCCCAATGGGTGAGGTCGGGCGAATAGGACACCCAGATGTGCGCCCCGGCCCCTGGAGTCACCGGCATGGGCCTATGGATGAGCAGCCACCGCCCCTTGAACCGTCTGGGAAAGAGCGATGAATCCTTGTCCTCGGGCGGCATGATTGGGCCACGTCGCTCAAAGGTGCGAAAATCCTTGGTCATGGCCAGCGAGACCAGCGGGCCGCGTTCTGAGAAAGCAGTGTAGGTAATCGCGTAGCGCTCCAGCTCCTCCAGCCACACAATCCGGGGGTCCTCCACGCCCCACAACTCTTCGGGGTGTTGTTCTGGGTGGGGAGCAAAGGTCGGCTGTGGGTCAATCTGCCAGTTGGAAACACCGTCGGCGCTGCGCGCCACCGTCAGGTGAGAGAAGCCGCGCATGTCTTCCACACGGGCAAGCAAGAGCGTCGCTCCGTCGAACTGCACGGCACCAGGGTTAAAGACCGCGTTGGCCGGGTACGGCCACTCGGAAGCGGTCAGAATCGGGTTCCTGGGATGGCGACGAAACAGCTCAGAGAACTGTCCAAAGCCAGCGACATCTTTCATACGCGTATCCGCACCTCCTCTTGTTGCGTTCCGGTCCACCATGCGTACCCCCAAACGAATACCTCAGCTCTTCAGCCCAGTTGTGGCCATGCTCGCAATGAAGTAGCGCTGGAAAAAGGCATAGGCAATGACGATGGGCAGCGCCAGCAGCGCTGCGGCAGCCAGGCGCACGCCCAGCAAACCCTCTGCCTTGCCTCCCACCGCAAAGAGCGCAACTAACTGCGGCATGGTCATGAGTTCCCATTTGCGAATGACGATGATCGGCCACAGGACTTCGTTCCAGATGTTCATGAAAGTGAGAATGGCCACGGTGATCAATGCCGGCACCGACAAGGGCCACATGATGCGAAACAGGATTCCAAAGTCAGAGCAGCCATCGATCCGCGCTGCATCCAACAACTCCTGCGGCACGCTCTTAAAATACTGCCGAAACACTACAATGGCGAAGGCATTGATCATGTACGGCACTATGAGGGCGTAGTAGGTGTCATTCCAGCCGAACTTGACCATGAGCACGTAGGTCGGAATGAGCGTTATCTGGAAGGGGAGGGTCATGGTGAACAGCACCACAGCGAAGATCCCGTCGCGACCCCGGAAGCGCAGGCGCGAGAGCGCGTAGCCAATCATCGAGGTGAAGATCAGCACCCCGGCGGTGGCGGAGAGCGAGACAAATAGGCTGTTGGCGAACGCCCGCGCGATGGGAATCTTGGTGAACACCAGACGATAGCTTTCCAGGGTCAACCTCCCTGGAATGGGGTTTAGACGGCCGATCTCTGCCTCTGGCCGCAACGTCGCCGAGAGCATCCAGACAAACGGGTAGAGGCACACGAGACTCCAGCAGAGGAGAAGTGCGTAGAGGCTGGCCTTCTTTGTGGCATGAACGAAATGTGGCCGCACACTCCTCATAGGCCGGTCTCCTGCTCAACTACCCTCTTCTGGAGGAGCACCACCATGAACACGATGAGAGCGAAAAAGAACCCCAGTGTTGCGGCATATCCCATGTGGTTGAATTGGAAAGCCTGATGGTAGATGTAGAGCACGGCCGACAGCGTGCTGCGGATTGGCCCGCCCCCGGTCATGATGTAGGGCTCGATGAACAGCGAAAAGCCCCCGATGGTGGACAGAATCACCACCATCACCACCGTGGGATTGACCATCGGCAGGGTGATGTGGCGGAACTTGCGCCACTGCGAGGCGCCTTCGATGTCGGCAGCCTCGTACAGGTGCTGCGGCACACTCTGCAGGCCCACCAAGAAGAGCACGATGTACAACCCCACGTTCTTCCAGGTGGCCATGATGGCAATGGACGGCATCGCCATGGTCGGGCTTGTCAGCCAGGGAACGCGGCCCAGACCGAGCGACGAGAGCACATTGTTCAACACCCCCGTGTCTTGGGCATAGAGGCTGTCCCAGAGCATGGTGGTCACCACGCCCGAAACCACCACGGGGAGAAAAAAGACCGCGCGGAAAAAGCCTCGCAGGCGCAATTTCTGATTCAGGAAGACTGCCAAGGCTAAGGCGATGACGATCTGCAGAGGGATGTGGATGAGCAAAAAGATGCCGGTATTTGCAAGGGCGCGGAAAAAGAGACGGTCGTGGAGCAGACGGTGCACGTTGCCCAGGCCAATCCATTGCATGGGTGACAGAATGTCCCAGCGATGGAAGATGAGCACGAAGGAAAAGACCAGCGGAAAGGCGACGAAGGTCAAGAAGTGGGCTATGTACGGGAGTACGAGCACGTAGCCGGCACTGGCAGTGTGGTGCCTTCTGCGGTGGCCCATGCTGGGACGCCCGGTGCTGGTGCTCACTGCAGGATTGTGTGAGGTGAGGTGGCGTTCGTCCATTGCCGGCTACTCCAGTACCAGTCGCGCTTGGCGTGCAGCGTCCTCGATGGCCTTTGCCGGCGTCTTCACCCCGTACACCACGCAGGCTTCAAACTCGTTGGACAAGATGTCAAAGACCTCTTTGAGCACTGGGCTGGTGTCGGTGCCGCGCACGAATCGGGCCTGGTCGGCAAAGCGCCTCATGAAGGGGCTCTTGGAGAAATACGGGGCAAAGAGCTGGTCCTCGAGAAGGTTGGCCCGCAAGGGGAGCTGGTCGCTCATCTCCAAAAGGAGAAGGTCGGCTTCGCGACTGACCAGGAACTTGGCAAATTCCCACGCCAGCCGCGGTTGACGGGTGTTGCTAAAGATGACGATGTTCTTGATGTCGCCGTAGGTGTACACCGGCCCGCTCACCCCATCCGGGCGTGGCACCGGGGCGAAGTCGTAGATGAAGCCCTCTGGCTTAAACTTCTCCGCATGCCTGATCTCCCAGGGGCCGGTAAAGCGCGACGCCACTATCCCTTGCAGGAAGACGTCAGTGCGCCCGACCATGCGTTCCTTGGGGAAATTGCCGCGGGCGAAAAGCGTCCGCAAGAAGCTGAACACTTCAACCGCCTGCTGGTTGTCGAAGGCGACCTCGCCGTCCTCCAGGAGGGTGTGGCCGCCTGTGGCGGCGATGTAGAGTGGGTAGAAGTCGAAAAAACGCTGCCACCACAGGGCGCGGATGTCGGTGATGCCCATCCAACGGTCGATGTGGCCATCGCCGTTGGTGTCGCGCGCGACCCTTTCTGCCGCCTGCAGATACTCGGAATAGGTTCTTGGAAAATGGTCGTAGCCCGCTTCCGCAAGCATCTCCCGATTGAAGATGACCATTACCGGGTTCGTCTTCCATGGGATCTGGTAGATGTGGCCATCGGATGAACGGGCCTCCTCCAAGAGCGCAGGATCCACGCGAGAGCCGATGACCTCGGCAAAGTCGGGGAAGGTGTCCAATGGGACAAGTTGCCCGGCGCGGGCGTAGGCCTCCACGTCTCCTGGCCACATGTTGGAAAAGACATCCGGGGTAGTCTTGCCCACCACGGCTGCCAGGATCGCCTCTTCGGTGGACTGGCTCTCCGGCACCGGTTGATGCGTCACCGGGCTCTCCGGGTGCAGGGAGTTCCATCGCGCCACAAGCTCTCTGGCCAAGTCGACTTCATACTGGTTGTTCGCTGACCAGTAGACCAGGCGGCTCCCCGTCGCCACAGGCCTCTTGGCGCAGTGAGCGAGCAGCAGCAGCTGGCTGCAAACCACTGCCGCGGCGAACATGAGTCGGACGTGAGAAAGGCGCACGGTCATGCCCGCCTGCTTATTGCTCCCCTTCGTCCCAAATCGGCCAGGGCGGGACCGCCAGTGCCCCGTACTGACCTGGTCGTACCCCGACCAGCGGGATGCGCGTCAGCGTTACCGACTGCAGCGGCCGGAGGTTGCGCTCCACAGGGTAGCGCGCACGGAGCTGGGCAAAATGGCTGCGCACCGAACCCCCCGGGCTGGCATTGGCGCGTAGCTGCCGCAGCATGAGCTCCGCAAGAAAGTAGTCCCGCCACATGGCAATCTCTTCCCTCACCTGGGGCGACTTGTAGAGGTCCTTGCGCTTTGCCTCCTGCGCCAGGAAGTGGTCGCGCACCATCGTGCTCAACGTCCGTGCCAGTGACGAGCGGCAGGCACTGGGGGAAGATGTGCCGATGGGCGGACGTAGAACCCGCCAGCGCTTCAGCACCTCGCCGATGGTCCACTGGCCGCCCGCAAAGCGAAGCACGACCATGTCGGCTGCTCCGGCAAGTTCCTGCGCGGTTGACCCGACCACCTCGTCGGTGAGCAGTATCTGACGTTCGGCAAGAGGGGGGAGGGTGCCACCGGCAAAGTCGATGTGGCGCTGGACTGCATTGGCCAGGATGTTGAAGGCTCGCTCGTCGACTTCTACCTGCTTGTCGCGCATCACCTCTTTGACGTAGGCATCGGCCCGCACGGCCTCCTTGCGGGCCCGCAGAATCTTGCTGGCCTTGTGACGGACCTCGGCTGCATCCGTTTCCGTCAGTGCGGGCGCGAACACAATGGAATCCACCCGGCACACCACATAGCCACGGGAAGTGTTGACCACGGGCGATATCTGGCCGATGCGCAGCTGGAAGAGGGCATCGTCCAAGGCTTGCTCGATGTCGCCCCACCGGGTGGCAAAGCGGAAGCGCGTTGTGTCGGCAGCCATCGGGCCCAATTTGCGCAAGAGCTGCGCGAATGAGCCGGAGGCGAGCAGCTGTTGACGCGCCTCCTCGGCTTCAGCCTGATTCTTCGTCAGGAAGAACTGAACGGTGCGGATCTGTCTCATGTGCTGGGCGGCGGCAGCAACCTCCTCCGGGGTCAGTTGCACCTTGTCTTGCACCTCACGCGCGTAGAGAGCCCGCGCTGCCGCAAGATCGGCGCACAGCGCCACGGCCTCCTGGAAGCGCTCATCGCGATGCAGGCCTTGAGCCTCGGCCTCCAGCGCCAGCAGCTTCTCGTCGATGAGCAGCTCTAACAACGCCCTCTTCTGCTCCTCCGGCGTTCCTCTGACCTGCGGCCTGATCGCCAGCTCGCAACGCAAGGCGAACTGCTGTTGGCTGATGCCACGATCCCCAACCCGTGCCACAAGGGGCGAATTGTCCCTGCAGCGCCCACACTGGAGCAAAGAGAGCAGGAGTGCCCCAAGAATTGCCCATCCACACTGAAGCTGCGCGCGACGCACGTTCCGTTCCTCGCCTCGTTCGATTATCGTAGGAGCAGCAGCTTGCGCGTCAGGCGTTTTCCCTCTACCGCCAACACCACGAAGTAGACCCCGCTGGGCACGGGCCGACCCTGGGCGTCATTCCCTTCCCAGGCGACCTTCCCGTAGCCGGGCTCAACGGCCCCGCTTGCTAAGTTTGCTACCTCCCGCCCGAGCACGTCGACGATGCGTATGCGCATGCTCGCGGTGGACTGGGGCACACCGTACTGGATGGTCGTCAGAGCACTAAATGGGTTTGGGTAAGCTTGGAACAGCACAAAGTTGGCCGGCAGCGAGGTGGAATAGGAGCCCGGTACTGCGCTCCCTTCTGCCACTATGTTGGCGATCTCCTCGTCGCCCAGGGCGTAGCTGAAGATGCGGATGTCGTCCAGGACCCCGGCAAAGTTGTAGCCAGCATCATGGGGCAACATTTGGCCAATGGTGAGGTCGATGGAGGTGGGCATGAGCCGACCAGACCACTCCGTGCGGCTGTCCAGCACACCGTCCAAATAGACAGCCATGGCGGTGCCGTCGAAGATGGTGATCGCGTTGTAGAAGCGACCTGGCACAATCTCCGTTCGGCTGTCGAGGTCCTTTACTCCGCGGTCGGTCTTCACTGTCCAGCGCAGCTTCTTTTCCGGAATGAGTGAAATCTTCCAGCGATTGTCCCAGCTGCCGTGCGAAATGGGGTAGCGCTCGCGCTCGCCAATGCTGGCCACGTTCATCCACAGGCTGATGCTGATTTGGTCGCGAAAATTCAGCGTCTGGGTGTTGCGCACCCGGATGTTGTCGTCGTCACCGTCAAAAGCATATGCGCAGTTCGCATTGCCGAAGCGATCGGCGGTGAGCTGCGCGCCGTGCACCGTGCCGTGGTGCGCGAAGCCGCTCTCATCGCGGGCATCGCCGTTGAAGGGGTAGTAGGCGACGGGGATACCCGTACCAGGGTGGGCAGGGTCCTGCACCACCACGCCGATGCTGTCAGTTGCCTGGCCGCCACGGGGGTCCGCAACCGTGCATCGCACCACAAAAAGACCTGGCATGGGGGGCGCTGTCCAGGTGGCGGTGGAATCGTGTGCCTCAAGCGCACCACCAGAGGCTGACCACGCGTAGCTTAGGCTGTCCCCGTCGGCGTCCCATGCGGAGCAGTGCAAGTTAGCCGAGCCCCCTATGACGACCTTGCGCGGTTCTGCTTCCAGCGAGCGGATCTGCGGCACGTGGTTGATGAAGGCCACCACCTCGAGGCGCACCGAACTGGAGTCCTCGGCGCTCGCTGCGTCCGTCACCCGGCAGGAGATCGCGTATTCACCGGCCGTGGAGGGAGCCACCCACGAGACCTTGCTGCCGCTTCCCTGCAGCGCGCCGCCGGTCGCTGTCCAGTGGTAAGTCAACGAGCCGCCATCGCGATCGACTGCCGTGCAATAGACGTCCACTGCTTCGCCGAATACGGCCAGGGACTTAGCAGCGGCCAGGCTCTTGATGCGCGGCGGATAGTTGGCCGCCGGCTGCCCGGAACGGTAGTCCACCACCACGCCCTCGATGAGCATCTTTTCCAGTTCGTAGGTCACCGCGCCACCGGCCGGTGCCAAGACGAGGAGAAGGGCGCTATTGGGCGGGATGGTCACGGGAGAAGGGCCGCTCACATTTCTGGCTATGAAGGTGTTGGAAACCGCATCATACAGGTCGCAGGGGGTCGGTCCCACCTCCAAGGTGACGCTCTGTTCCGCCTCATAAGGGTTGAAATACAGGTAGGTGGGATAAGCGGGCCCGTGGAAAAAGTCCGTCTTTAGCACATCAAGCTTGAGGATCATGGGCACATTGGTCGTATCGATGATGCCGCCGAAGATGCCCACGTGCGAGGAGCCGTACAGCGCCAAATTGGTTGCAGCCCAGCCGCCGTCCAAGGCGTCGCCTGTGGCATAGGGACTGACCGCTGTATGGCGGGCGTATTGGCGCAGCGCCTCATGGGCGATGTACGAGTGCGGGTCGTACTGGTGGGCCCACTCCTCGCTGTCCTGCCGCTCGTCAGGGAGATAGTTGGTGTAGAAAAGCCGGGAGGCGTTGGCACAATTGAGCATCCACTTGCCGATGGCGCGCGCAAAGCGGTCGTCGTAACGCACCATCGGCACCAGGGCGCACGCCATCTGAAACCCGTTCATGACGAAGGCATAGCCTGTGTACTTCGCCTCCCCAATGAGACCGGCGCAATCATAGCCGCCCCAGTTGCCGATGGTAGCTCCCCACTCGCGCACGTTCTGGCTAGGGTCGAAACACCAATTCAGTAGCTTCTGGACATTGTAGGTCGTGCCCAGCTCGGCGTTCATGCGCGCAGCAGCGTAAACGCCATAAGGCAACTGTAGCTCGTAGGATGGGTTGGTGCTCCTTGACTCCAAGAACTCCATGCACCACTCAGCGCCGATCCGGTATTTCTCCTCCCTCGTTTCGAGGTATGCGTTGTAGAGGAGCCAGGCAATGGCGCCTGCTGCCTCAGGCTCTGGTACGCCGCTGGCCAGTGGCGTCATGGTTGAGAGGTTGAAGGCACGGTAGCCCATGAAGGGCCTTCGCCATGGGGTGGTGCTGCCGCCCATTGCCTTGACTGCCGCCAGCCAACGATCGGCAACCGTTGTGAACTGGTAATCAAAGTCGCCGGTGTGAGGGTAAAGGGAGTAAAGCTGGTAGAAGAACACGTTGGGCATGGTGTCGTACCACCAGTCCTGACCGCTGCTGGCCACCGGACTGTTGAGGTAGACATTCTCCTCTGGACGGCGATTGAAGAACTCTTCGCACATCACGACCCAATCGTAGCCCCATTGATTGCGCTTGTCCACGCCCACCAACGTGGCACCAATGACCGCAGGCAAGACGTTAATGGCCTCTCCTGAGCGAGGCGAACGCGTGCCCACGTAGCTGTGCAGGCCGAAACTGCCGTGTTCCGGATAGTTCACGGTGGACGAGTAGGTCCAGGTGAGTGGCAGGTACTGGCCTGTGCGCGTAAGGTCGAAGACCAGCGAGTCATATCCCAGTGCCACCTGCTTCCAGTTGCGCATCTGGTAGGGCGTTGGTTGATTGGGGATGAGCTCAATGCGCGGGATGTCGATCTGCTGGCTTGCGACGGGGACAACGCCCATGAGCAAGCAGCCCGCAACAACCCCGGCCAAGATGCCCGCCACCGCCTCTCTCCTTGTGCGCATGACCGTCATGGCCGCCGCTCTCCTGTTTCCTCCGTGGAGAATGTGACTCGTCCGCTTTCTGTCACCAGGCAGTTCCTTGTCAGGTTTCCTCATCCTCCTACCACGCACCGCCGATGGAGACACGATGCACATTGTCCAGGCGGCCAAAATCGGCGTAGGCATAGTCGACGCGGATGGTGCGGTTGCCAATCATCCGCACGCTCAGGCCGGCGCCCATGGTAAGGCCCTCCTCGCCATCCCGGAGAAACAGATTGTTATAGCCGGCGCGCAGGAAAAACATTTCGCGGAAAGCGTATTCGCAGCCCAAATGGATGCTTTCGGTGTTGTCGGTGGGGTGCACTGCGTCCGTGGCCAGGGTGAAACGATGCATCGAGTTGTTCAACGCCTCCATTGCCACTCCTACCTGGAAAGTGAGCGGCAAGGGCCAGGGATCAGTCTTCAGCTCGGCGAAGATGCGGTCGTTGTTGCCCAACTTCTTGGGGTCGGGGTCGTGGAAGATGAGCAGGTCGTCTCCCTGCATGCGCATGTCCGTGCCAAAGTTGCGCAGGGCTGCTCCTATGCGCATCCCGTGGAAGCCGGTGGTGAAGAGCGTGCCGATATCCAAGGCGACGCCCCAGGCGCTTTCCTTCCAGATGCTCTGATAGATGTACTTGCCGGTGAAGCCAATGGAGAAGCGGTCGGTGAGCGAGATGCCGTAGCTGAGGGCAAGTGCCAAGTCACCGGCGGAGAACTGTTCGCCGGTGCCTTGCGGCATCTCCACGGTGCGCACTGGCATGTCGCTCATGCTCAGGGCGGTGAGGCTAGCGCCGATGCTTCCCCAGCGGCCCAAGGGCAGCACGGCGCCGACAAAGTCAAAGTCCAGTCCGCAGAGCCAGTCGGTGTGCACAAAGAGCAATTCCACTTGCGACAGGCGGGCAATTCCCGCCGGATTCCAGTGGAGGGCACTGGCATCGGAGGCGGTGCCCACAAAAGCGCCTCCCATGCCCACCGCGCGCGCGCCGACGCCGATCTCCAGGAACGGGGCAGCCGTCGTCCCCACATTCGACACGCTGCGCCCTCCTTGGGCCCAGCTCAGCGCCACGGAGAGGCTCCACAGACAGATAATGCGCACTGTTTTCATCATGGCCAATCTCCCTCTGCAAAGCGAGCGTGCCTACTTGATGACCGCAAATCGGCCGGTCGTCGACCCGATGCCCGGGGCATCGATGTGATAGAGGTAGATGCCGTAGGCGATATCCTGACCATCTTTGGAGACCAGATCCCAGGTCTCTGCACCATAGCTCACCGGTACATCGTGGTGAATAGTATCGACCAGTTGGCCGCGCACCGTGTAGATGCGGATGGTGCACTTGGGCGGCAGGTTCATGAATTGCACCCGCCGCTCGCCGCGGCCAAAGCGATAGGGACTGCGCGGCTCCCAGCTATTGCCTACCACATACGGATTGGGGACGACGATGACCTGGTCGAGCATAGACTTGGCCACTTGGACGTCGTACTTGGGCGCGCGCACCTGGAACTCGAAGCGCTCCCCCTTGCGGAACGGCTTGGTGGTGGCGATCCGGAACACGTCGCCAGGGGCCGGCGGGATGAACACCGGCTTCAGGCTGTCCACTTCAAAGGTCAATCGCCAGGTGGCCGTCACCTTCCAGGAGGAGAGTGGGTCGTCGATGAAGATGGTGATGCCCTCGCCGCTGTCCGGAGTTAGAGTCGAATCCTTCACAATGTCCCGGAAGAAGAATTGGGCTGGCACACCCTCGGTCACATTCCACACGCTGAACTTCACGGGCGTTTCTGGAAACCCTAATTTGCGTGCCGACTTGGCCTCGACCTTGTCCGAGAAGCGGACCTCATAGTCGGCAGGATAAGGGGTGGAATGGTTTAGAGCGGGGTTTTGGCTGACAAACAGCGGATCAAAGTCCACGTAGGTCTTGTAGTTGCAATTGCCAACCAGCCAACCCGTGCGCGAATAATCCACCTCGACCTTGGCGTCGTTGAAGATGTTTACCACCACTCCGTCAAACAGAGGGGATTCTGTCTCTTCCAGCACCGGGAGGCGATGGAAGAGGAGCGTTGTGTCCGCTGACACTATCCGGTAGAGGGAGTAGAACGGTATACCGCTGTTGTGAAAGCGGGAGGTATCGTCGAACACCACTCGGTAGCGCGCATTGTCACGGACCGAATCCTCGATCACAAACTGCACCTGCAGGCTTCCCGTCCCAGGCCCTTCGTGGGTCACGCCCTGGTCCTGCAGGGCGGCGCCCACGTAGCCAGCAGACGGCGGGTTAGGCACCACCACGGCAGTATTGACGTCGGTCTGCACGTTGCCAGCAATGTCGACCTTGATGACGCTGGCGCACTCGGCTGGTGCAATACCTTCGACCTCGCCGGTGGCGCTGGTGTCCACCAGACCGCGGTCGTAGGAGACTACCGCGTAATAGTAGGTCTGGCCGTTCTGCACGTCGGTGTCGATGAACACATGGCGCAGGCCGGTGTCGTTGCCCAGGTTGAATTTCACCCCTTCCACATCGATGGGGTGCAGGCCCTTGATGCCGTTCTGCAGGTCAAACTGCGCAATCGGTTTGCGAAACGTCGGTCTGCCGTAGGCGTCGGTGATGATTCTGCTCTCTAAAAATTCAGGCTCGGTACTGCGGTAGATGCGGTAGCCTTCAAAATCGTACGCCTGGAGGAAGGGATCCCACGAGCTCTCTGCCCTATTGTCCCACAAGAGGGTCACCTTGCCGTCCCCAGGAATGGCGGTGAGAGTTGGCTTTTCCGGTGGCTTGGCAAAGCGGTAGTCGGCGTTGTAGATCTGCTGCACTGTCTTCTTGGTGCGTGCCAAGTCGTCGGCGTCTTCGGCAAAGATCAGGGCCATGGAGTAGTTTTCGGTCTGGCCTGGCCGCAGGGGGAATGGGCCAGAAGAGAAGAACATGCCCAAGTTGGCGGTCACCTGCAGGGCATCTTTGGGCTGAGGTGCCGACACAAAGACCTTCCAGTTCTGCTCCTCGTTCCACAGCTCGTAAGTGTGCACCGGAAAGATGCGGAAGCCGGTCAGGCCGATCTGGTCGGATTCGTCTTTGTCCAAGTAGCTGTAGTTTGGCTCGCCGGGTGTGGGCATGCCATCTGCTTCGCCTGGGTCAGGGCCGGGGTATCCGTCCATGAACGGACCGAGCCCGTCTTCGCCCACATCGTCGTGCAGGGGCTCGCCAGCGTCCCAGTGGCCGTTGCCGTTCAGGTCCTCAAAGGACATCCAGTCCATGTCCTCGTCCGCCGACCAATGGGGGCGCGGCTCACGGTTGAACGTCTCGCGGAAGGCTGCCACGTCCGCACATCCGTACGGGTAAGCATCCAGCCACACGCCTGGGCTCGGATCGTCGCGCCGCTCGTCGATAAGCCCGTCGTCGTCGTTGTCTCGGCCATCGGTCTCGATGCCCGGGCTCTCGAGGAAGGCAAAGCCTGCGACACCCACCGGGGACCAGCGACCTGGCGTGCCAAAGCCGTCCCAATCCCACGCCCAGGCGATGTCCAGCTTCAGATCGTAGTTGCCGGTGTCGTCGGAAGAGTCATCGGTGCCTCCGACCCCCCAGTCGATGTAGAAGCAGTAATAGGTGCTGTCGTAGGTGGTCTTTCCTTCGTTGGTGATGAAGTAGATGGCAAAGAGTACATCTTCGGCCAGCACTTGCGACCACTGAAAGAGGCGCGTGGCTGCTTCGAGACCCAAGCCGCGGCGCGTCGTGTCGCTGGGGTCGGGATAGAAATCCCACTCCTCGTCAGGGTCGTCGTCGAATACGAAGTAAGTTTCCAAATCGGCATTGGTGACGCCTTTGCCGAAAAAGCCGTTCCAGAAGCCGTCCCAATCGGAGGGTTTGTCGGGCCAGTGCGCAGGCCAGGTCGTTGGGTCGTTGCTCATGGCGGGCTTGTCGCCGCGCGGGTTGAAATAGCCTGGCAAAGGTGCCCACCCCCACAACTCATCCTTTGGGCCCTTGTCGACGAATTCACGATACTGCGTTTCCATCGGGTAGATGACCTGGCCCTTGTTGTCGATGGTGCGCGCTTGCACGACCAGTGCCACCCCATCCACGTACGAATGGCCGCTGCCCTTGGGCCACTCACCGGAGGGCTGATCTGGCCAGTGGGCAATTTCCCCCCAGTTGATGAAGATAGTGCGAACCAGATTGCCGTCCATGATCCCCTGGCGGCGGTGGCGCGCGTCGCCCGTGTTAGGGTCTGGGGGGCGTTGTGCCATGAGCTCCGGGCAGGCAAAGGCCGCCAGAGCCAATAGTCCGAAAAGTACGCGCTTCATGACGCTATCCTCACCTGGTGAATAGACCACAGCTCAGAACTCCAACGTCACGCCGCATTGCACCTGGCGCGGGGCGCTGTAGAAATCCGGGCGCACGTAATACTGCTCGAGCGTGTTTACGCCCCGCGGCCGCAGACCTCCCGAATACACGGGCGCGAGAGAATAGCCGGCCCGTCCTGTGTCGGTGAAGACTTCGACTTCGTTCAACCGGTCAAACAGGTTGTAGACGCGCAGGAACAGTTGCAGCGCCAGTTTTCCAAGCCGGAAGGTCTTGTAGGCGTAGAGGTCAACGTTGTATTGGAGCGGCTTGCGGCCACTATTTTCCACCGCGGTCTGAATGTTCTGGAACGAGGGGGTGTAGGGGAGTCCTGTGCCGAAACGCCCGATCAGGTTGACGCTGACGTCGTCATCACTGCCCAGGGTCAACGTCGCGTTGACCTGATGGCGACGATCCCAATTGAGCGGCACCATCTGTTTAGTCGTCTCGCGTGGTGGCTCCGTCTGCTGGTCAAGAAAAGCGGTGTTCGGATCAGAGGCGTTCCCTTTGGCAATCTGAAATGTATAATCCAACGTGGCGCCTACCCCGCCCTTATGCCGCTTCTCGAAAGCCACCGTCACCCCTTTGACGTTTCCATAGTCGCGGTTGATGTAGCGGCCGTAGCGAATCCCTTGCAGGGTCATCAATACCTCGGTCCCCAGCAGATTGCGGATGTCCTTGTAGTAAGCCGTCACATCCAGAGCTAAGTCTTCGGTCAACTGCTGCTGCAAGCCCATCTCGTAGATGACCGTCTTCTGCGGCTTCAGGGTGGTGTTGCCGACGGTGTTCAGAAGGCTATGAGGCGGAGGAGAGGGAGTGCTCTGCAGAGGGTAGATGTCGAATTCCGGATTGGTGTACATGAAGTCCAGGTTGGGAATCTGGAAGAAATGCCCGTAGGAGACGTGAATGACCCCCCGCTCGGTGATGGGATAGGCGATGCCGAGGCGAGGGCTAAGTTGCGAGGCGCCCTCTGCACGCACCCGCGGTGAGCTGCTTGGCTCGCGGAAGTTGGTCGGCACTTCGCCGTCGGGCTCAAAGTGGTCGAACCGCACTCCCGCATTCACGATCATGTAGTCGAACTCCATCTTGTCCTGTACATAGGCGGCAAACTCCACAGGGCGGTGCGTGTATTGATTGTTGTTGAACGACGTCCTGGGCGGAACGCGCTCCGGGAGCTCGGGCACTACCTCAAACTCATGCATCCACAGGCGATGGCGTTTCACCTCGAGGCCGGTCTTGAACTGCTGCCTCTGCGTTGCCTGATAGGTGAGGTCGAACTTGCCGACAATCGTGCCCGTGCTGCGGTGGAAATTCCACATCTGCATGCCGCCAGTGAGAAAGGCGTTGGCACCGGTATCTTGCAACCTTCTGCTGGACACATATCCTGGGTCAAAAGGGTCTTCCAGAACAAACTGCTTGTAGACGGTGTAGAAGTAGGTTCCTTTTAGGGAGAAGAAGGCGCGTGGGCTCAACACTCTGTTCCATGCCAAACTCGTGTTGTAGCCCCGCTGGTAGCGCTTGTAATCGCCAGAAGGGTTCAGCCGGAAGCGATGGTCGTAATACTTGAAGTAAGAATCTTGCAGCAGGGTCTCGATGCTTAGCTTGTCAGCAGTGGACAGCCGCACACTCAGCTTCCCCTGCGCAGTGGCCCGACGTTCGGGATTCATGGGCACCGCCTTGGCTTCTCTGATGAGCCGCTGAGCGACTTCCTCGGAGAAGGAGTAGGTCTTCCCATGCGACATGATGGTCCACTTGGACTCCGCGTCGGCGGTAAAGTCGGACTGATCGCTGGGTCCGCACACGTCTTTGCCGTAGATGTAGCCTTCACTGTCGTAGTAGCGTCCCGAGAGGAAAAAGTTCATAGTGCCGGCAGTGAACGGGAGTGGACCGCTCAGAGTGCCCTGCAGGTTGTAGGAGGGGTTCAGCCGGTCGATGTTCCAGAAGATTTCCTTCTGCTGTTTTCCCCAAGAGAGATAGTCGCCCAAGTAGGCGGAGAGGCTGCCGGCGTAGCGGTCACCCCCCTCACGAGTGACGATGTTCACCACGCCAGACATCGCCTGGCCGTGCTCTGCATTAAAGGTGCCGCTGATGACCTGGAGCTCGGCGATGGCGTTGTTCTCCACCTCGAACGCCGGCTGGCCCGAGTAGATATCGTTGACCGGGACGCCGTCGATCATATACATCACTTCGCCTTGGCGACCGCCGCGGAAGTGGCCCTCGACCACGCCGGCCTGGAGGTTGACCACATCGTGAAAACGGTCAACCGGCAGGCGCTGAATGGTCTGGGAGTTGACCACCGCCTCCGTTGAGGTCAGGTCCTTGCGCACCAAGGGGCGCTCCGCGACCACAGTCACCGCCTCGCCGAGGTCCAGAACGGTCTCCTTGAGGCGAAAGTTGAGCGTGGTCGTCATGTCGATGGAGACCCTCACGTTCTCATAGCGGACCTCCTGGTAGCCGATCATGCTCGCTTTCACCGTGTACACGCCAGGCGGGACGTTGATGACGAAGTAGTAGCCATCGGCGTCGGTGGCAGCGCCCATCATTGTCCCCTCGATGACCACATTCACCCCGGGCAGCGGCTGGTTGGTGTCAGTGTCGACGACCCTGCCGGCGATTTTGCCCGTGGTTCCAGCCTCCACCGTCCCACCAAAGTAGTGCAGGACGAGACTGGCACTCACCAACAGAAGTATTGCAGCAAACCTGCGGCTCATTGCCCTCTCCTGTGTTGGACAGGAGCGGTGCCTACGGTGGCGGCACCGTTCCTCCGTATTCATGACAAGGCGATGCGCAAAGCCGGCCACTCTCGCGAATGGCCAGTTGCCTTGCATTTTCCGCAAGGCGAAAACTGAAGGGCTGCCTGCAACAACGCAGGCAGCCCTTCCGGAGGTACTACTTCACCAGCATCATCTTGCGGGTGATGGAGCCGTTGAGCTTGTAGACGTACATGCCGCTTGGCACCTGCTTACCGAAGGTGTCGGTCCCATCCCACACGACCGTGTAGCGGCCGGCCAAGCGGAACCCATCCACCAAAGTTGCGACCTTCTGGCCCAGGACGTTATAGACCTCCAACGTCACCTGCCCATCCCTTGGCACCGTGTACTCGATGGTCGTGGATGGGTTGAAGGGGTTGGGGTAGTTCTGCAGCAGCTCGTGCTGCTTGGGCAGTTGGTGTCCGGCCAGCGGTTGGAACTGCTCCACCGCCGTGGGCAGCAAAGTCACCTTCTGCACGGTAAAGTCATCGTACCAGCAGAAGCCTTTGGTGAAGGGGTTGAAGCGGGCGCGGACGGAGAGGCCGGCGGCATCGGGCTGGGACTTGGAGATGATGGTGTAGTAGGTCCAGTCCGAGGAGGAGTCGCGCTCGTCAAAGTAGAAGAACTGATCGCCACCGGTGAGGTTCCAATCCGTGTAGATGGGGTCGCGATGGTAGAAGAAGCAGACATTCATGCGGCTGTCGTGGCGATAGCCGGTCACGTTGGAGGGCAACCACTCGGGGTTGGTCAGCCCCTGGTCGCGCTTGACCCACACGCTGATCTTGTACCAGGTGTTGGGCTCCACCGGGATCGGCTCCGAGTAGAAGACCATCTCGTCGCCATTGTCGTCGGTTTCGCGCAACAGGGCCGACCAGGTGCCACTGTGCTTCTCGGTGTTGTCCAGGTTGGCAAAGCCCTCAGTGCCCGCATGCCACTCCATCCACCCCTCGGGGGTTTCCGCATCGCCGTTGAACGGCCACATCGACCAGGGGTCGGAACCACAGCCGATGTTGTCAAAGTACACCGTGCCCGTGGCATCCTTGCCCATCACCAGCTTCATGTACATCTCGTCCGGATCGGTGCCCGCAGGAATCAGCAGCCCGTCGGTGTACTCGGTCCACTCCTTGTTGGCCACACTCTGATCGACGGTGACAAACTGCTCGCCCAACAAGGTACCGCCGGCGTAGAAGGAGAACAACACGCCAATCTTGCCATCATCAGTGGCCGGATTGGTGTTGACCCCTACGGTCTTCGCCCAGAAGCTGAGGCTGTACAGCCGGTCGGCCTTGGCGTTGTTCCAGTACAACTTGGCGTTGTTCTCGCTGACCCACCCAGCCGGCTGCGCCGTGGTGGCCGTCTTGCTCACCTTGAAGGAGTGCTGGCTGTCATAGCCCTCCCAGGCCCACTCACACTGCACCCCCGCCTGATTGTCGCCAAAGGGAGCCCAGAAATTCGGCCGCAACTCCTCCATGTCCCCATTCGGCAACAAATTGGTCTGGGCGAGTAGTGGCAGGGCCAGGAATAGGCAGGAGAACAAAGCAATGGTGCGCAGTCTCGCAGTCATGGTGCTTCCTCCTGGTTAGGTGCAGCAGCTGCGGAGCGTGAGATCTCTCCGCGTCATCCCTTGCGACATGAAGCACGCTGTTTGTCTTTGGAAGGCCATCACCTCCTCTCGGTGGTCAGTGCGAACCAGTCGTTGCTGCGCACATCACCTCCTTTCGGGATATTGCCTGCCAGTTACGCGGATTCTCTCAGCACTAAGGTGGTTGGCACAATCGTTCGGCTAATGGCCCGGTCGTTGTGGTTGATCTGTTCAACCAGGCGCCGCACGGCAATGGCGCCGAGCTCTTCCTTGGGGACCCGCACGGTGGTCAAAGTCGGCTGGGTAGTAATCGCCGCCTCCACATCGTCAAAACCCACAATGGCTACGTCGTTTGGGACCTTGATTCCGCCTTCCTGCATCAGTCGCAGCGCGCCCACGGCCATCGCGTCGTTTGCCGCAAAGAGTGCCGTGAATGGCTGTCCTCGGTCGAGCAGCTCCTTGGCAGCTTCGTAGCCATCAGTGGTCCCGGTGTACGGTTGGTCGGTGACCACCAGTGCATCGAGCACCTCGATGCCTGCCTGTGTCAGGGCTTCCCGATATCCAAGAAAGCGCTCATGAATGCTTGGGTGTTCCAAGTCGCCGCCGACAAAAGCGATGCGCCGGTGCCCCTTGTGGACGAGATGGCTTACCGCGAGCTGCGCGCCGCCCACATTGTCGATGAGCACACAGGAGTAATCGCCACGCGGTGGGTAGTAGTCGACTAAGACGATAGGGAGGCCCTGTTGCTTGACGTACTCGACCAGCCGGGAGGGCACCTTGCCAGCGAAAATGACACCGTCCACATCGCGCTCCAGCAAGAAGCGCGGAACCCCTTCGCGACGGAAGCGCTGTTCGACGGTGGTCAACAGGATGTAGTAGTCGTGACCGCGGGCTTCGAATTCGGTACCCAAAAAGACTTTCGTGTAGAAAGGTTCAGCTCGGGAGAAGTGGTCGTCGGTGAGGATGAATCCGAGGTTGCCACTGCGCTGGGTGACAAGCCCACGCGCGGAACGGTGGGGGTGATAGTTGAGCTCAGCCACGGCGCGCAACACGCGTTCACGTGTCTCTGCGCTTACTTTCCCTTTGCGGTTGACCACGAGCGACACGGTGGACACAGCCACTCCTGCACGCCGGGCAACGTCCTTGATGGTCGGGCTCATCGAAACGATTCTATTCCAGCTGCCCTCTACTGTTCAACTACGCCCTGCTGCAAGCCCAGTCGAAGGCGCATGACGGGCGAAACGTTTCGATTTAATATAACGCGCACGCGGCAATTTGTCAAGTACTTTTTTGCGTGAAGGCGCAAAATCGACTGTGCGTAGCCTATGCGGTCCCCAGGTATTTTCTCGCCGAGGCCTGTTCATTCTGAACAGTTGCGGCCGAAGGAGAGCACAAGCTGCTCTTCCTCTTCCTGGTGGGCGAACACCACCGTCACCCGGTGAGCACCGGCAACAGGCTCGCAGTCCCAGTGCAGCCAGCCGCCGCTTGCAAGCGACGCCTTGACGAGCGGCCACGGGGAAATCACCACCACCGCACTGCGATGCCTGGGAAAGGCGGCCAATAGCAGCTCCAGGCGGCCACCACGTTCTTCCCATCGGGCCGAGACCAGTGCGGAATTGGCCGCGGCGAGATAGGGATGCTGTGGACGGCCGAGCTCCACGTTCACCCGCCGCCGGGGCGCGCTCTTGTGGGGAATCACTGCAGAAGGGTAGTCGTGCCCATCGAAGCGGAGGCGCCTAATGACGGGACCTTGTCCTCGGATCGAGACGAGAACTTTGTTCCCGGCGACGAACCAGTCGCTGGCAAACTCGCTTTGCCCCAGGGGCAAGAAAGGATCGATGCTCAGGTTCCATGCGTTTCCGGTCAGGCCATAGACCGAAAGCAGCGCCTCCAGATACCAAGCGGCGGCCCAAAGGAACTGGGGCTTGTCCACCTGCCCGTACCGCAAAGAGTCGCTGGGGTCGCCACAGCGGTATTCGTACATGGCCGGCTGCCCATTGGGGCTGGTCATCACCCCGTGCAAGCTCATGGTCTTGGCCAAAAAGTCGTACGCTTCCTGCTTGGCACCGACGGCATTGAGAGCCAACGCATACCAGGCATTGCCGTGGGGCCACACACCTCCATTTAGGTAGTGGTAAGGCGTCCCGGCCTCGTTGCCGTGAAAACGGAATTCCTCGACCAGTTGGTCAAAATCCGGAGGATAGGCATTGAGCACCCCAATGTTCTGGTCAACCAGCACCCGCCGGGCTGTGGCCACAAGTCTTTCTGCCTTTGCACCGTCGAGCAGGCCGAAAGGGACGGCGAGCAAGGGGCCGGTATAGAGGTGGGGATCAGGTTTTCCATCTTGCAGATAGTCCATCAGGTAGCCGCGCTCGTCGTCCCAGAGGCGTTCCTTCAGGGCCCTCTCCATGCGTGTCGATAGCTGCTCATAGCGCATCAGGGAATCCTTCTGGCCCAGCCCCCATGATAGGTGGATGAACTCCCGCATGGCGGCCACGGTGAGAATGGTCATGTAGGCGCGGGGGCCATAGTTGCTGCCGATGTCCCACCAGTCTGGGCGGTATGCCCAGACGAGGTCGTCTTCGCCACAATTGGTGAGCACAAGATGCAGGCTTCTGGTGAGGAGCGGCAAGAGCTCAGCCATGGTCCTGCGATCTGCAGAGTGCTTGAAATAGCGCCCCGCCACGATGATGAACCAAAGGTGGTTCCAATTGTCTGGCCCGGCGAGTTCGGTGACGTAACGGTGGTCCTTCCAGTAGTAGGCGTGCGGGAGAGTGTTGAGCGAATCCTTCAGGCTGGCAAGATAGAGGAGGTCACGGCGCACGCGGGCGGGGTTAAAGCGACAGGCGGCTACGTCCGTGAGTAAGGCATCGTGCGTGAAGAAAAAGTTGTACTCTGCCGGGCACGGCATTGGGAGAATGTGTCCCGCAAGGTAGTGGGCGTTGGCGGCCAGAACCCCCCTTGCCCAGCGTGCAGTGTGCAAAGCGCCCGGTTCCTGGATCCGGAGCGCCGTGCCGCGGAACGATTCCTGGAGCACATGCGCGCGGTAGGCGGCCACCTCTCGCTCATAGGTGCGACGGAGGTGCTGTGCGAGTGCGCGTCCTTCTCCTGCGGCACATATGCCGACTAGCTGTTTGACGGTGATCGCCTCCTCAGGGCGCAGCTGTGCGCGGTAAATGAAGGCCACCACGGGCGGACCAGGGTTGGCCTCCGGAAGCAGTGTGCAGGGGAGACTGTCTATCTCAGTGAGCCAGCGGGAGGGAGGCGGGGCAAGTGTTGTCGCTATGTCGCGCCCGTCCGTGGCGAAAGAATGGGGTTCGGCGCCCACGTTGACCACAATTAGCTCGGCCGGTCCTGTCTCCGGGTCCAAGTGGTGGACAAGCAGCGCGCGTTCCCTTGCGTCGAGTTCCGTCCAGGCTTTCTCTTTGCGCTCGTATGTGTGGCTGGTACGCAGAGCCGCGTCAAGGTGCGTGCGGAGGTCGAACTGTTCGGTTCGAGCTGACTTGTTCTTCAGGGTAATCGTCGCCAGCAACGCCGGTTCTCCCAAGCAGAACTCGTAGGAAACTTCTGCCTCCCATGATGTGGCTTCGTGGCGGTAACTCACCGAGTAGGGCGTCAGGGAGATGAGACGCTGGCCGGTTTCCAGAAGTTGCGGTTTGTTGTCGCCTTCCTTCAGCGCAATGAGGAATACCCGCGATGTATCACGCGTCCAATAGTCTTCACTGTTGTCCAGACTGTTCGCCACAGGGTAGAAGAAGCTGATCCTGGTGAGAAGGGGCGAGCTGTGGTGAGCTTCGATCCCTGCGTAGGGGCCGCCGACCTCAACCTGCGCGTGAGGGATGTCGGTGTGCACGGTTAGCTGGGACTCCATGCGAGTGTCCGACGGGCCATATCCGAGTCCCAAATGGGCAAGGGCAAGCAGAACTGCCAAACGGCAGTAGCGCATTTGTCCAAGCATAGCGGTTTCCTCCCGACTGTGAACTAAAGATAGCCCGTTTTCCGTGAAAGTCAAGGAGAATCCCTCCTCCACCGCGCGAGGTTTGAAGGCGTCAGGTATGCCGGGCTCGTGCCTGGTGGCAATATATGGAAAGGTTGCCTGGGCACGGCTTGGCCAGAAAGGGACCGCCATTTGTCGAAAGGGAAGAACGCTTGGGATCTCGTCGGGTCTTTTGGTGCGGTAGCTCGAATACGATTTTTGCAAGATACTGAATCGCATAGCCGGTAGGCCGCGCGTTGGTCTCCTTTGGCCGCGGAGAGAATGGAAAGCGCCGTAGCGGAGCACGTGCAGGCAATGGCAGTAAGGCCGGACATGACGTTGCCGAGAAGACGGTGGCAAAAAACGGTAATGATTGAAAATTTCGCTTGATTTTCTTGTGCAATATTTGTACATTTGCACCGTCCGAACAGGGAGGATTGAGCCCTTACCTGCGAGACCTGTTTTAGGGTCAGTTGCCCGCCGACATGGATGTTGGTTAGCAGTTCAATGGGGAAGAATTTCGGAAAAGGAAAGGGACTGTTAGCCACAGCTGGGTAGGGTGGATAGTAGTCTCTGGGTCTTGGGTTGTTTTTCAGCAACGGCCACTAACATCTCCTTCCTTTTGAGTCTTCCGACTCACTCACAATCGCTTCGCTTTGCATGACATGGGGCTTGTTGCGCTGAATCAAGGCGACTGAGGGCGAGCCCACGCCGGTGCTATTTGCTGTCGTGCGCGGGCTTGCCTACCCTCCGACATTGACGTTCTGAGGACAAGGGGAGCATTGTGCCTCTTGCACTGCGGGTAGGCTTAGTACGCCCTGGCGGGAGTTCAGGTGTAAGAGGTACAACGCGCAATTTCCTTGGTTGGCGGGGGTTCTCAGGTTCTGGCGCTGCGCCGGCACGGAGGGCGGTGTCCAGCACCTCAAGTGACCATCAAACGAGTCAGGAGTGGATCGGTACGCCGAGTATGGGACTGAGCTAATGGACACATTCCGCCGTAGACTGCTGGAACTGAGCGGCATACTGACCGACGAGGAGGCGGCGTATGCCTACTTGCTGCAGCGCCTGCAGAAAATGGGGATGTTGAGGTGCGGAAAATGCGACTTTGACAGCTTCTATGTCCTGAGCAGATCTCGCTTGAAGTGTCGTCGTTGCCGTTGGGAGTTCCGCCCCCTGGTGGCCACGGCGTTTTCGGTTCTCAATGTGCCGTTGTCGACCTGGCTGTCCATCGTGAACTATTGGGTGGCAGAAGTGCCAGCGCGACAGGCGGCAGCGCGATGCAACCTCAACTACAAGACGGGGCTCAGGGCCTACACGCTGATCAGGCATGCGGTTCTTGGGCCGCAACTGCACGGAACGGCGGACGATGTGCAGGCTAAGGACTATCCGGCCATTGGCGTGCTCGACAAGGTGGAGTATGGAGAAGCCAGGCTCTTAGATGCAGCCCAAGGGGAAGCAGTCCTCAAGTCGGACCTGGCGCGCGTTCGGAAAGGCAAGATCCTCTACACCGAACCGTGGCAAGAGTACGATACAGTCGTGGCCTTTGTTGACCGGGGAAGACGTCGGCAGAGGAGGGCGAAGTGGGCCGACGCAGTCTATGTGGACTACCTCCAGGGGTTTTGGCAGTATGCCAAGGGGTACCTCCTGGGGAATCGTGCAATCAATCGAGGCAACATATTCATTGTCATAAAAGAGCTCGAGTGGCGCTACAACAATCGGGATGCTGACCAGTTCGAGCTCATCGTTGAAGGTTTGTTGGCCGCTTCAATGGGACGGGGCAAGACACGCCCCATGCGACCAGAGGTTACCACAACCAACTAACGGAGTGCAGAAGGACTTATGGCGGACGGGCGGTTTGTGTCGGGTGGAGCGCATAGGTTCCCTAGCCAATCATTTGGAGCCATTCATGGAAATGAGTCCAGTGACAGGGAGCACATTCACCGCGACGCAAGAGTTCGTTGCACCGGCCATCGGCAGCAGTCCCCTGCTCCGTTTCTTGCGGGTGCTGTTCAGGCGGAAGTGGCTCGTCCTGGGTTTCGCTGCGCCGGTCATCGGCGGCGTGGCGGCTGTCACCTTCTTGGCAGCCCCGGTGTTTCGCGCGACGGCAAAGCTCCTGGTAGAGCGGGAGATCGACTCGGAAAAGTCCGTCCTGTTGGGAGTGAGCGTGCAGCCGGACTATGACCGCTACGACTGGGTGAACGCGGAGACGGAGATCATTCGAAGCCTCCCGGTGGCGGCGCGGGCCATGGAGAAGGTGGGGCCGGTGCCAGTCAGGGCAGCTTTTCCCTCGCGAGAGGTTGGCGAGCAGCGCAAGCTAGAGAGCAGCCTCATCGACTTCCAGCAGAGGTTGCGCGTAGAGAACGTCCCCAAGACCAATGTCATCCTGGTAAGCTTTGAGGCCAATGACCCTGCCTATGCTGCCGCGGCGGCCAATGCGGTGGTGGAGGCGTACGCCACCTATCGCGCACAGCTCTACGACCAATCAGCCGCCTATAAGTTCTTCCAGGAGCAACTCCGCTTGGCCGACAGCCGGCTGCGCGAGCTACAGGAGAAGCAGGCCAACTACAAGCAATCGGCTGCGATGATCTCGCCCGAGGCGCAGCGCACCATTCTCCTAAACCGCCTGTCTGACTATGAGTCCAGACTCACCGAGGTGCGCACCACGCGCATTGGCAAAGAGGCACGCCTGCAGGTGCTCAAGCAGGAGCTGGCGCAAGGGAGGGTAGGCATCCCGTCTATCGAGTCGAGTGACAGCCCAAGCAGAGAAAAGCACATTGCCAAGCTGCGCGGCGAACTCTTGGACTTGCAGATGCGCCGAGAACAGCTTCTCACCCGGTTTACGCCTCAATACGAGGGGGTGAGAAATCTCGACAAGCAGATAGCTGCCACGCAGCGTCAAATCGCTGAAGAGGTTGAGCAGATCATCCAGATGGAGACAGTCGCCATCGCCGCGCTCCGTTCTGAGGAGGAGGCTCTGCAGGAATCGATTGCGAGCATCAAGCGGGACATCCAGAATCTTGCTAAGCAGGAGTACGAGTTTTCGCAACTGAGCCGCGGCATTGACGACAATCAGCAGATTTACTCTCTGCTTCTCCGCCAGCGCGAGCAGGCGCGCATTTCGCTGGCAAGGATGCAGCGGGGGGTGAGCGCGCGGGTGATCAGTTCGGCGGAACCGCCCTTGCGCCCGGTGCGACCCCACAAGCGGCTGAACATGGCCTTGGGTCTGCTCCTGGCGCTTTTTGGCTCGCTGACGCTGGCCTTCGTTGCGGAATATTTGGATCACACGGTGCATGAGCCAGCGGAGTTGGAGTGGCGAACGGGCATCCCTGTGTTGGGCAGCGTGCGCGAGGTAGCGGGTGCGCGGCGGGGGCACTGACCCTTTTGGAGAAACGAGAATGGTAGGCCTTGTCAGTCCGGCAGAGGCAACCAGCAGGCAATCGGCGCAGCGCATGGGGAGCGGAGCGCGAGCCGATGCCGTGGGGGGGAGCAGCCAGCTGACGCGTGTTGCGTCGCAGCGCGCCGTCAGTACGCGCCAGAAAACTACAGGCGTGCTCAACGACCTCAAGGCGGTTGCCCATGTGGTGGAGTCGGTTGCCGCACGTACCGGTGCACGCATTGTTGGTCTGACCAGCGCTCTGCCGGGAGAAGGGGTGTCCACGTGTGCTGCGGCAATTTCCTTCCTGTTGGCCGCGGACGGCGAAGCGGGCGCGAGCAGGGGACGGACCGGATCCCTTGTCACCAGCTCGGCAGAAGCAGCGGACGCGGTCATCCTGGTGGATGCAAACGTGGGCGCCCCCTTCATCCACCGCGCATTTGCCCTCCCTCTGAGCCCGGGCCTTTCCGACGGGCTGCGGCAGGTTCGATCGCTTGCTGAGTTGGCGCACAGGGTGGAGAGTTCGCGCCTGCTGGTGATCCCTGCCGGCTCTGGACGGGGAAGGGCAGATCTGCAGCAGCTCGGCAGAGCGTTGCGGCAAGTGGCAGAAAGGGTGCGACTGGTGGTCGTCGATCTTCCCGCCGTGCTCGGCGCAGCAGAAGGGGTGAGCTATGCCATGCTGTGCGACGCCGTCATCTTGGTGGTGCGCGCCAACCACACCAGGTGGGAGGCCGTAGTGCAGGCACAGCGGATGTTGGAACGGGCAGGCGTGCCCATCTTGGGCGCGATCCTGAACAGAAGGCGCTTCGACCTGCCCAGCTGGCTCTACGAAAGGTTGTGATGTTTGGCGAATTCCGTGGAGGAGAGGTGTCACGAAACAGCTACCACTTCGCTCTTGGCTGGATGAGGCGTGCGAAGGCCGGCACCCAGGCCGCCGGATTTCCTCCGCCCTTTGGGCCACTCGAACCTCGCAAGGGAAGCGCTGGCCAACGGCATCGGGAGCGTGGGGACAACCCTTCCTCGGCAGTGGAGGGTAACGGCTGGCTCGCACGGGCCGCCTTTGCCCAGGTTCTTCGCAAGGAGCGGCACCGCAGCGACCGCACTGGTTCCCCGTTTTCCTTGGTGGTCTTTGAACTGGAAGAAAGTCGCGCAGGCGAATCCAGAGCGGCGGTGGAGAATTTGAAGCACATCATCAGCTCCTCCACCAGGGACTATGATGTGCGCGTGCTCTTGGATGCCAAGCGCCTCGGGGTTCTGCTGCCCGACACACCCTTTTCCCATGGACGTCTGGTCGTGGACAAGATGCTTGCCCGTCTGCGGGCTGACGGGCGTGATGTTCAGTGGGCTTCGTGCCTGCGAGCCGTGCATGTTGTGGCCTATCCTGGCTCGCCACGCCGCGGGTACGCGCATGCCAAGACCAGACTCCTCCCGCCAGATGCGGCAGCCCGTGAGGCCGCGATGAAGCTCTCCGCGGGCAAGGGGCGGAGCCGTGCGGCGCGAGAGTCGCTTCCCCTGGTTTGGGAGGTGTCCCACGGCGGCGCAGGTGCCGTGGCCATGAGCACCCCACTCTTCTTGGACGTCCATCTCGAGACGGAGCGGGTGTACCAGATCGCCAAGCGGGCGATGGACATTGTGGGCGCCGCTGTGGGAATTGTACTCCTTGCCCCTGTGATGGCGGTGGTCGCCGGGGCCATAAAGCTCACCTCCAAAGGCCCGGTGCTTTTCAAGCAGCAGCGGGTCGGCTACCGAGGGAGGCCGTTCACCATGTACAAGTTCCGGACCATGCGCGTCGGCTGCGACGATGCCGTGCACCGCGACTATGTCAAGAAGCTGATCGAAGGCCGGAACGAGGAGATCAACTTTGGCACCGAGGAGCAGCCCCTCTACAAGCTGGTGAATGACCCAAGAATCACTCGGGTGGGTCGCTTTCTACGAAAGACGAGTCTGGACGAGCTTCCGCAGCTTGTCAACGTCCTGTTGGGACAGATGAGCCTGGTGGGGCCGCGGCCGCCTCTGCCCTTCGAGGTGGAATCTTACAAGAGCTGGCACATGCGCCGCTTCATGGAGGTGAAGCCAGGGATCACCGGACTCTGGCAGGTGTATGGCCGGAGCTCCACGACCTTTGACGAAATGGTGAGGTTGGACTTGCGCTATGCAGCCCAGCGCTCGTTGCTGTTGCACCTGAAACTCATATTCAAGACCTTCACGGCCGTGTTCGCCGGGAAGGGCGCTTTGTGAAAAAAGGAGGACTGCGATGCTGAATGTGAGTGTGATTGGCGTCGGCTATTGGGGGCCGAATCTCGTGCGCAACTTTGCGGCCAACCCAAGGGCCAAGGTGGTCTCCTGCTGTGACCTGGCGCAGAACAGGCTGGACTTCATTAAGCGCTCCTACCCCGCCGTGGAGACCACCACCGACTATCGGCGCATCATCAAGGATCCCACCACGGACTTGGTCGTGGTGTGCACGCCGGTGTCCACGCACTTTGCCATCGCTCGCGAGGCGCTCCTGGCCGGCAGGCATGTGCTCATCGAGAAGCCGATGACCGCCACCAGTGCCCAGGCCGAGGAGCTCGTGGAACTGGCCGAGCGCAGGGGCCTGAAAGTGTTCGTCGACCACACGTTCATCTACACGGGCGCGGTGCGCAGAATTAAAGAGCTCATCGACAGCGGTGAACTCGGCAAGGTCTACTACTTTGACTCGGTGCGCATCAACCTCGGCCTCTTCCAGCACGATGTCAACGTGCTCTGGGACCTTGCCCCGCACGACGTGTCAATCATGCACCACTTGCTCCCCAGCAAACCTGAGAGCGTGGTAGCTACTGGCATCGACAACTTTGGCAACGGCTTGGAGAACGTTGCCTATCTGACCGTCTATTATCCGGACCACCTCATTGCCCATGTGCACACCAACTGGCTCTCCCCGGTGAAGATCCGGCAGACGCTCCTGGCGGGGAGCAAGAAGATGGTTGTGTGGGACGACAATCAGCCGAGCGAAAAGGTGCGCATCTATGACAAAGGTGTCGATGTGATTGAGAGCGTGGATGATGTCTACCACATGCTGGTCCAATACCGGACCGGGGACATGTACTGCCCGAAGATCGACAGCCGAGAGGCGCTTGCCGTCGAGGTGGAGCGCATCATCGACTGCCTAGAGAAGGGCAGCGATGGCGTGGCCGACGGCCATGACGGGCTCATGGTCGTGCGCATCCTGGAGGCTGCCCAGACATCGGTCAAAGCCAGAGGAAGGGAAGTGAGAATATGAAGCGCAGCCTGATTGCGGAAAGTGTCAAGCTGGGGAAGGACGTCAAGATCTACGACTTTGTCAACCTCTATGGCTGTGAGATTGGCGATGGCACCAAGATTGGCACCTTTGTGGAAATCCAAAAAGGGGCCAAGGTGGGCAAGAACTGCAAGATTTCCAGTCACACCTTCATCTGCGAGGGGGTGACCATCGAGGACAACTGCTTCATCGGCCATGGCGTGGTGTTCATCAACGACCGCTATCCGCGAGCCACCACCGCTGACGGCCAGATGCAGACAGAGCAGGACTGGGTGGTGGTGGCGACCCTCGTGAAACGGGGCGCCTCCATCGGCTCTAATGCCACCATTCTGTGTGGCGTGACCATCGGGGAGAATGCCATTGTTGGGGCAGGGAGCGTGGTAACGCGCAACGTCCCAGCCAATACTATCGTTGCCGGACATCCGGCGCGAGTACTGCGTCGCATTAACGGAGAGGAGCAACACAATGAAGGTACCCTTTCTTGACCTGAAGGCTCAGTATCAATCCATCGGTGAGGAGGTCAGGGAGGCGGTGCAGCGGGTGCTGGAGCAGACTGCCTTTGCGGGCGGTCCGTTTGTGGAGCAGTTCGAAAGAGAGTTTGCCGCATTCTGTGGGTGCGAGTGCGCCTTGGGCGTGAGCAGCGGCACCTCCGCGCTCTGGTTGGCGCTGAAGGCTTTGAACGTGGGACCTGGCGACGAGGTTATCACCGTGCCCAATAGCTTCATCGCCACCGCAGAGGCCATTTCCTTTTGCGGCGCAACCCCCGTGTTTGTCGACGTTGACGAGCGCACCTACACCATGGACCCGGCGCTCATAGAGCAGGCCATCACCGAGAAGACCAAGGCGATCATCCCGGTGCACCTGTTTGGCCAGATGGCCGACATGGACCCGATCATGGAGGTCGCCCGTGCACACGGCCTATACGTGGTGGAAGATGCCTGCCAGGCTCACGGCGCCGAGTACAAGGGGCGCATGGCCGGGTCAATAGGCGATGCAGGATGCTTCAGTTTTTACCCGGGAAAGAACTTGGGTGCCTACGGAGAGGCCGGCGCGGTGGCCACCAACGATCGAGGTCTGGCCGAGCGCATCCGCATGCTTCGTGACCACGGCCAGGCGAAGAAGTACTATCACCGCATGCTCGGCTGGAACGACCGGATGGATGGCATCCAGGCGGCGGTGCTGAGCGTGAAGTTGCGCTACCTGCCGGAGTGGACCAAGGCCCGTCGCGCGCATGCGGCGGCATATCAGCGCCTTCTCTCCGGCAACACCGCGGTTGTCACCCCTTACGAGGCACCTCATGGGCAGCACGTCTACCACGTCTACGCCATCCTGACGGAGCAGCGCGATGCCCTGCTGGAGCATCTTGCCATGCGCGACATCTCTTGCGGCATCCACTATCCGGTGCCGATCCACCTCCAGGAGGCTTACCGCTTCCTCGGCCTCGGCGAGGGGAGCTACCCGGTGGCGGAGCGCTGCGCCCGGCAATTTCTGTCATTGCCCATGTACCCGGAGCTCACGCAGCAGCAGATCGAGTACGTGGCACGGGCGATCGAGCTTTTTGTCATGAAAGAAGCCTTGAAGTACGCTGTCACCGTGTGAAGGTGTGGCCTTGTCTTCTGGCGAAGTCGGGAGGAGGCCGCAAAGCAGTGTTGGTACGAAGAAGCTGACGAGGGCGGAGCAGTGCCTACGGGAGAGGATGGACGGTTGGGGCCGCTGATCTGGATCGACTTGGACAATTCGCCGCACGTGGTGCTTTTCACGCCGGTCACTCACCAGTTGGAGAAAAGGGGATGCCGGGTGCTGATCACGGCCAGGGACTGTTTTCAAGTATGCGGCCTTGCCGAGCGAGCAGGTCTGGCCTACCGACGCTTGGGGCGGCACTACGGTCGCCACAAGAGCCTGAAGGTTGTTGGCCTGGTGGTGCGGGCGCTGCAGCTGGCCCCGGTCGTGCTCCGCGAAAGGCCTGTTCTGGCCCTGTCGCACGGTTCGCGCTCACAGATGCTTCTGGCCGCAGCCTTGCGCATGCCCTGGGTCGTAATGGTGGACTATGAGCACGTGCAGTTGTTGCCGTGGCTGCGGGCGACGAAGATCATCGTGCCAGAAGTGGTGCCCCTTGCGCCGCTCAGGAAGTATGCGCGAGCGGTGAGCACCTATCCCGGCATCAAGGAGGACATCTATGTGCCGTTTTTCCGGCCAGACCCCCGCCTGCGCGCGCAACTGGGCGTGGGCGACGATGAGGTGCTCGCGGCCATAAGACCACCTGCCACAGAGGCCCACTATCACAACGCTGCAGCCGAGGAGCTCTTTGACGCCGTCATCGACTGCCTCGGCGCACAGCCACAGGTGAAGATGGTGGTGTTGGTGCGCAGCCTCCATCAGGAGGAGGAGCTGAGGCGAGAATGGCCGCATCTTATTGCCGCAGGGCGCATCATCCTGCCGGCCAAGGTGCTGGACGGGCTCAACCTGATTTGGAACGCAGACCTGGTCGTGAGCGGGGGCGGCACGATGAACCGCGAGGCCGCTGCGCTGGGCGTGCCGGTCTACAGCATTTTCCGTGGCCGGATCGGTGCGGTGGACCGCTCCTTAGCCGAACAAGGACGACTGGTGCTCCTTGCCAGTGAGGATGAGGTCAGATCGAAAATCCGGATCGCGCGGCGGGAAATCAAACCCTTGGCGCCAACGGCGCGAAGTCCAGTGCTGGAACTGGTGGTTGAAGAGGTGCTGTCCGTCCTTGCGGAGGGGCACAACGCCGCGCCAGCGAGGAGCGCCCCCTCGGCGGCGCAGCCCCAAGAGCAATCACCAGCCGGTGTGGAGAGAGCAGCATGAGACTGCGCGGCTTAGCAAGAGAGACTGTCATCTACGCCATTGGCAACGCCGGGCTGCGAGCAGGGGCCTTTTTGCTCATCCCGCTTTACACGCACACGTTGCCGATGCAGGAGTACGGCCTGTTGGCCACCCTTTTGCTGACGATGCAGGTGTTGGGCATCGTCATGGGGCTGGGCGTGCGTACTGCCTTCATGCGCTTTTGCGCCGAATTTGCCGAGAAGGGGCAGCTGGGCCGATTGCTCGGCAGTGCCTATGCGCTCGTGGCGGCCGGTGGGATTGCCGTCACCGCAGTGGCCATGACTCTGCTCAAGCCGCTGTTCGCCGCCGTACTGCACACGGTCCAGCCAGGCCCCTTCGTCCTGCTCGTGTGCATGGCGGCTCTGGCCCAGACACTGTGGATGCTCACGGTTTCCTATTTTCGCGCGAGAAACATGGGCGGTGCCTTCGTGGCCTTGAACGGTGTTGTCTTCCTGCTGCTTGCGTCGAGCACCGTGCTCTTCCTTCTGCAACTGCATGTGGGGCTCAAAGGGGTGTTGTGGGCCTACGTGGTGAGCTACGGCCTCATGTGGGTTATGGTGAGCATGGCCATTGCGAGGGTCACAGGCTTGACAACGGATCGGGCCACTATGCGGCGCCTAGTGCGCTTCGGATTTCCACTCATCTTTGCCATGTCAGGAGATCTGGCGCTGGATAGTTCCGCCCTCTATGCCATGAGCGTCTTTTCTGGCCTGGAGGAAGTGGCAGTGTACTCGCTTGGCTTCAAGATTGCGCAGATTGCCGTGATCACGCTCATTCTGCCGTTTCAGCTCGCCTATGAGCCTGCAGTGTACGGCGTCCTGGATTCGCCGGCACTGCGGTGGTTCATCGGCGAGGCGCTCATTCACTTGTTCTTGGCATTTGGCTTTGTTGCCATGGGGATCGTTTTTGTGTTCAGGGACTTGATCCACGCAGTTGCTCCTGCGGAGTACGGTGCAGCCTTCGGCGTGGCGTTTGCCCTTCTCCCAGGGGTGGCCTGCATCGGCGCGCAGTATGTTGGCGAGTCGTTGCTGCTTTTGCGGGGCAAGACCCGAGTATCGGCAGCAGTCGTGAGCGGCGTCTCCCTGGTGAGCATTGGCTTGAATGTGTGGCTCATCCGGCTGTGGGGTATGCACGCGGCAGTGCTGGTTTACAACGTGGCCCACATTGCCATCGGTCTGCTGCTGGTCGTCGTGGGGATGAGGTATGTGCCTATTCAGCTGCACGGGCGGCGCCTCGCCGGGACCGTGGCTCTTTTCCTGGGCGGGACGACACTTGTCTGGGCGGCCAGTCGCCTGCCCGGGGGCCTCTTCTACCCGCTTGCGGCGCTGGCGATTCTTGCGGCGCTCTATTGTGCCAGGGAGTTAGGCATAGTTGACCTGCGCCTCTGGCAGAAAAAGGAGTTGGCCGAACATGCAGCATAGGAGCGCGGGCCAGACAATATCGAGCCCATCACTTTTCGCCGTGGGCCTGGTGCTCTGGGTGGCGATCATGGTGCTGACGGGCACCTACCTGCGCGTGCGGGAGATCGAGCAGGCCACCCAGATGGACTGGCTTGTCGCAGCACGCCTTGCCGCCTGTGTGCTCGGCGGGGCCGTCGGCGTGTTGCTCCTGGCGCGAGGTGAGCGTGGCGGGCCGGCGACAGTCGCCGTGGCGGCCTATGTGGTGGCGGCTGCCTTGTCGGCGCTTTTCACGCCGCACAGGACGTTGGTGCTCGGGTATTGGGTGCTCCTGGCTGGCGGGGTGCCGCTGACGCTGGGACTGGTGGCCGGTGCCGACGAGCGCCGCCTGCTCCGCCTGGAACGGACCTGGCTGGTGGTGATGGTCCTATTGCTCATCAAGGACGCCCTGATCGGAGTGCTTGCCCCTCAGCTGCAGGAGGCCTATGGCGCAGAGGGACCGACGCGTCTGGGCATGGGTGTGACCCATGCCAATGCCCTCGGCTTTGGGGCTTCCTTGGCCTTTTGGCTTTCTTTGGTCCCGGCAAGCGGGGGCAAACGAGCCCTCCTCTGGCTGCTGCGGCTGTTGTTGGTGGCAATCGTGGCGCTGTCCTGGTCGCGCAATGCGATGGTGAGCCTGGCGATGGGCGGGCTGGTACGCGCCTGGTTAGTGCAGAGCGGGCGCCCACTGGAGGGTTACCACGTGCGCTGGGCGCTCCTGGCAGGCGCTGGTGCGGTGGTGGTGCTGGTGGCCCTGCTCCTTTCGCTCAACGTGAAGGGCGTGGTGGATGCGGCTCTGGCTTTCAACCGCACCACTTCTCTCGCAACGGTAACCCGTCTGACTGGCAGAGCGGAGATCTGGCCCTTGGCGGTGCAAAAGATTCTGGCCGACCCATTGACGACGGTGTTCGGCCATGGTTTTGGCGCAAGCCGTATGGTGCTGAACGACGGCAGAGACGTTCTTGGGTTCTACGCGGCCAACGCCCACAACACCGTGTTGGAGGTGGCCCTCACCACCGGCATAGTCGGACTGTTGGCTTTTGTCACCATGGTGGTGCTCTTTGCGCGCTGGCTGGTCCGCTATCGCCCGCTGGAGCGGTGGGCGCCCCAAGGCATGGCGTTGCGTGCGGCCGTGGTCTTCACGATAATCATGGTTCACTCGGTGACCGAATCGATAATGGGAACCCGCTTGGGTCCGGTGACTCTGCTTTGGGTCTTTTACTTGGCGGTGGCCGACCGCCTGCGGCACGAATACGTTCCCGCGCGAGGGTGACATGGGCAGGTCCTTGGGAGACAGAAACCGCATGTATGTGCTGATCACCGCGGCGCGCAACGAAGAGCATTTCATCGAGCGCGCCATCGTCAGTGTCGCCCGGCAGAGCCTTCTTCCGGCGCGCTGGGTGATTGTGGACAACGGCTCCACAG
Organism: candidate division KSB1 bacterium; assembly: GCA_024655945.1. Taxonomy (NCBI): domain Bacteria; kingdom Pseudomonadati; species Candidatus Zhuqueibacterota bacterium. The sequence goes on along the minus strand of JANLFK010000002.1, from coordinate 414,905 downwards.
ACCGCACGCGAGAGGTGGTGGCGAGAAATGCGCGGCGGTATTCGTTCCTCCGCCTGATCAGCCTCGCGCCCTCAGGAAGCGGGTTCGCGCAGAAGGTTTGCGCCATCGAAGCAGGCTACGAGGAGCTGCGGGCGCTGCCGTTCGACTTTGTCGGCGTACTCGACGCGGACATCACGCTGGAGCCAACCTATTACGAACGCCTTTTGGCGTTCTTCCGAAGTGAGCCGCGATTGGGCATTGCCGGGGGCGTTATCTTGGAAGCGGACAAAGGAGTGTTTCGGCCTCGCTACGGCAACAGTCCCGATTACGTGGCGGGGGCCATCCAGATGTTTCGCCGTGCATGCTACGAGGCCATCGGCGGCTACCTGCCACTGCCGCACGCACATGAGGACACCGTTGCCAGCGAGATGGCTCGGATGCATGGGTGGGAGGTCAGGTCGTTTCCAGAACTGCAGGCCTGGCACCACCGGCGCTCCAGCACGGGACAGGGCCGACTGCTTGCGGCGCGCTTCCATCAAGGTGAAGCCGACTATGCCGTGGGGTACCACCCGTTGTTCGAGCTGGTGAAATTCGTGCGCCGCCTTGGCGAGTCCCCGCTGTTGGCAGGGAGCACCGTACGCCTGAGTGGCTATCTCTGGGCAGCAGCTCGCCACAGACGCCGCCCGGTCGATGGGCGCTTTGTGAGCCACCTCCGCAACCGGCAGATGGCGCGGCTCTATGCTTTCTTGCGAAGAAAGGCACAGTATGCTTAAGCGATTGTTCCGGGTGTTGGTCAGCAGTGCCGTGTTGGCTGTCGACTTGCTGCGCGATGCTGCCGGGAGGCTCGTTGGCGTAACTCGGCAGGCGGGCTGTGTGGTGCTGTACTACCACGACGTGCCGGAGACACGGGCCGCGGCCTTTGCCCGGCAGATGGACATGGCTCTGCGCTGGGCCGAGCCGGTGCCGCCGGCGGCGACAACAAAGCTCCCTCATGGCCGGCGCTGCTTTGCGGTCACCTTTGACGACGCCTTGGCCGAAATCCAGCACACGGCCTTGCCTGTGCTGCGGGCGCGGGGCATTCCAACGGCGGTGTTTGTGCCCACCTCGTTTGTCGGGCGTGTTGCCGGCTGGGACATGGTCAAGGGTTGCGGTGAACAGGGTCAGCGGGTGATGAGCTTTGCCGAGCTGCGGGCTCTGGACGAGGAGTTGGTGCTCCTGGGCTCCCACACCTTGCGCCATCCCTGTTTGTCCACTTTGCCGCAGGAGGAACTGGAGAGAGAGCTGAGGGAGTCGCGGCGGGTGCTCGAGGAACAGACAGGTCGGCCGGTGACCCTGCTGAGCTTCCCCCATGGTGACTATGACGCACGTGTGCTTGCCGCCGCCAAAGAGGCTGGCTACACGCGCTGTTTCTCCATCTCCCCGGACTGTCGGCCGCAAGATGAAAGCAGCTTCGTCGTCGGCAGGGTCAAGGCAGACCCCCGCGATTGGCCGATAGAGTTCTTCCTCAAGGTGCGGGGATGTTACCGCTGGCTGGGGGCAGCCTCGCGCGCCAAGGCATATGTCTGCGCCAAGAAGGTGAACGGCAAGGTGGTGGCGCCACGCAAGAGCGTAGCTGCTGCGGCGAAGAGAGGGTCGCCTCGCCGCCGCCTCTCTCGCTGTGCTGCTGCCGTCGAATGAGGACTATGACAATGACAAACCAGCGAAAACTGGAGGGGGGATTCTCTTCAGCTGTGACCAGGCTCTCGCAGCGGGAATGGGACACGTTGGCGGGAGGCCTTGCCGACCTCACCGTCTATCAGACATGGGCCTATGGCGCGGTGCGTTGGGGAGAAAAGAACCTGGCCCACTTTCTCCTCCACCGGTCCGGCCAAATCGTTTCTGCTGCACAGGCGCGCCTACTCAGCGTACCACTCCTTGGGTTGGGCGTGGCGTATGTGCGCTATGGCCCCCTGTTTCGGCGCAACGGAGTCGATGAACGCCTCGACGCGTTTCGTCAGGCAGTGCGCGGGCTGCGCAACGAGTTCGTGTGCGAGCGCGGGCTGACCCTGCGCCTGAACCTGAATCTTGCTGCGGTCGACGAGCCGGATCACTACCTGGCTGTCTTAGAAGAAGAAGGTTATCATCGGGCTCGCCTGGTGCCGCCTCTGCGCACGCTGTTCCTTGATCTTTCGCCGCCTCTTGAAGAACTGCGGAGCAACCTGCTGCAGCGATGGCGCAATCAACTCAATCAATCTGAGAGACGCTTTGCGGTGGAGGTGAGCAGCGGCACCGGCTCGGAGCTCTTTGAGGAGTTCACGAAAGTGTATCGCGAGATGCTTGGGAGCAAGGAATTCGCGGTCTTCACCGATGTCGACGAGTTTGCTGCCATGCAGCAGGCGTTACCACCCGCGCAGAAGCAGCTCGTCGTTCTGGGCCGCGTGGGAGGGCAAACGGTGGCCGGCACCGTACTTTCGGTAACCGGGGACAAGGCAATCATGCTCCTTGCCGCCAGCAACCAACAGGGCAGGGCAGTGCGGGCCGCCTATGCCGTCCAATGGCATGCGCTCGCGCTGCTGAAAGAGCGGGGGTGCCGCTGGTACGACCTTGGCGGCATAGATCCGGTGACAAATCCTGGTGGATACCATTTCAAGCTCGGCTTGGCTGGCAAACGCGGCGTGGATGCAACTTATGTGGGCCAGTACGAATGCAGTCCAGACGTGGTGCGCGCTGTGGCCGTGGGTTCAGTCCAGGCCCTGGTCAGCGGCTACCGTCGTATGCAACTGATGCTGAGCGGCGTTCGTTCCCGGCGCGCCCTTTCCCGCGAAACGCGCGCTGCAGACGAATGCCTCGCCCAATCTGCTCAGAACAAGGGGATGTCGGAAGTTGAAGCAAAGGCGTAGGGAAGCGTCTGTGCCTTTTGGCCCTCAACGTAGCGGAGTACAGTCATGAAGATCGCAGTGACCGGATGCGCCGGGTTCTTAGGCTCCCACCTCGTCGACGCTCTGTTGGAGGGGCAACATCGCGTGGTGGGCATCGACAATCTGTCCATGGGCCGCATGGAGAACATCGAGCACCAGCTCGGCAATCCACGCTTTGCCTTCTACCCCGAGGATGTGCGCCGCCGTATGGCGCTGCGCGGCTACTGCAAGGGGGCAGAGGTCATTGTCCATCTGGCTGCCTTCAAGATCCCGCGCTATGGCAAGAGCATCGACACCCTGCTCATCAACAGCCAGGGTACGCATTCCGTGCTGGAGGTGGCACGCGAGATCGGCGCTAAGGTAATCCTCGCCTCTACCTCAGACGTGTACGGCAAGAACGCCGCTCTTCCTTTTCACGAAGAGAGCGATAGCGTGTTCGGCAGCAGCAAGGTGGCCAGGTGGGGCTATGCCGTATCCAAGCTCTTTGACGAACATCTCGCCTTTGCCTATCAGGAGGAATACGGCATTCCCGTGGTGGTTCTGCGCATCTTTGGCTCTTATGGTCCCCGGCATCATTTGTCGTGGTGGGGCGGTCCGCAGGCGGTTTTCATCAGCCAGATTCTGAAGGGGGAGCCGGTGACCATCCATGGCGACGGTATGCAGACGCGAACCTTTGCCTACGTTTCCGACATAGTCGATGGCATGCTCCAGGCGATTCTTCGTGACCAGGCAAACGGCGAAATCTTCAACCTTGGCGGGCAGGAGGAAATCGCCATCATCGAGCTGGCACGCCTGATTCACCGCCTCTGCGGCGTGGGCAGGTCCTTGGCGGTCAACTTCGTTCCCTATTCGTCCTTCAACGGCAGGCCTTACGAAGATGTCATGCGGCGCGTGCCCGACGTCAGTAGGGCGGAAAAGATGCTCGGCTACAGACCCAAGGTTGCTTTGGAAGAAGGCCTGCGCCGCACAATTGCCTGGCAGCGGGAAGTCCTGCATCTGCCTGCGGCAAGTCTTTCCGTACCGGCGCGCCTCATGCGCGGCCTGAACGCCATTGCGTAGCGAGAGCCACATGCGACAGCAGGTTGCCATTGTCGGCGGTGGGATGCTCGGTATGACCTTGGCCTATCGTCTGGCCGGGGCAGGGGCGGAGGTCACCCTGTTTGAGGCGGCCAACGAGCTGGGCGGTTTGGTGGGGAGCTGCCGCATTGGCCATGTGTCGTGGGACCGCTACTACCACGTGGTTCTGCCCTCTGACAGCCGCTTGCAGGCCCTCCTCGGCGAGTTGGGGCTGTCCGGCCAGCTCGTGTGGAAGCAGACCCGCACTGGCCTGCTCATTGACGGGAAGCTGTATTCGGTCTCCAACGTGCGGGAGTTCGTCTCGCTGCCGGTTTTGTCGCTCCTGGACAAGCTGCGCTTGGGTGCCAACATTCTCTACGCTTCGAGGACGCGCAACTGGCAGCGCTTGGAGCGACTGCCTGCGGTCGAGTGGCTGCGCACCTGGTGCGGCGAACGGACCTGCGCACACTTCTGGGTGCCACTCTTGCGCGCGAAACTGGGTGAGGAATATCGGGCGGCTTCGGCCGCGTTCATCTGGGCGACCATGGCAAGGCTGTACAGCGCGCGGCGCACCGGGGCCAAAAGGGAAGAGCTCGGCTACGTGCACGGGGGGTACGCGACCGTGGTAGAGGCCATGGTGCGTGCCTTGCATGAACGCGGCGTGAAAGTGAAATATGGCCATCGTCTGCATCGCGTCGAGCTCGAAGCGGCAGGCGATTGCCTCCTCAGGTTCGACAACGGGGCAACACACCGCACCGCGAAGGTAGTGCTGACCAGTCCGAATCCAGCTATTGTCCAAACCTGTCGCTGGCTCCCTGCCCCGGAGGCTAAACGACTGGGCGGAGCCACTTACATGGGAATCGTATGCTTGGCCTTGCTGTTGCGCAAACCCCTGGCGGGTTTCTACGTCACGAACATCGCCGACGGCGGGTTCCCCTTCACCGGGATCATCGAAATGTCGTCACTGGTTGATCCGCGCACTTTTGGCGGCCACTCTCTGGTGTATTTGCCCAAGTACGTGCGCGCAGATGACCCCCTGCTCTTGGCGCCTGCGGAAGAGATTCTGCACTCCTTCGTGGAGGCGCTTTGCCGCGTCTATCCGGCGCTGAGCCTGGAAGACGTGGTCGGCTGGAGCGTGAACAGGGAGCAGCACGTGTTTGCTCTTCCCACGCTCCGCTACTCGGAGAGTGCGCCTCCGATGTGTACCGTGGCGCCTGGTGTGTTCATAGTGAATTCCGCGCAGATTGTCAACACTACCCTAAACGTGAACGAAGCGGTGCGCCAAGCTGAAGAGGCCGCGCAACTTCTAATGGACGAGGCTTAGTCGGGAATAGCCATGACAGCTGTCGACAACAGTGGGCAGAGGCCGCTTGCGGCCATATCCTTAGACCTCGACGACAAGTGGTCCTACATGCGCACCCGCGGCGACGCGCGGTGGAAGGAGTTGCCCTCCTATTTGGACGTGGCCGTGCCGCGCATCCTCGATTTCTTGCGGGCCAAAGGCCTGCCCATCACCTTCTTCATTGTGGGCGTCGATGCGGCGCGGGCCCAAAATGGCGACCTGCTCAGGGGGATTGTCCAGGAGGGACACGAGCTCGGCAATCACTCCTACCACCACGAGCCGTGGTTGCAGCGCTATCCGCGCGAGGCAATCACGCAGGAGGTGCTGAGGGCCCACGAGGAACTGCTCCGGGTCACTGGTGCGGCGCCGGAGGGCTTCCGGGGCCCGGGTTTCAGCTGGAGTGCTGCGCTCATCGAGGTCTTGGCAAAGGCAGGCTACCTCTACGATGCCTCCTCTCTGCCCACGGTGCTGGCACCCCTGGCGCGGCTCTATTTCTTGAGCAAGAGCACCTTGCAGAAGGAGGAACGCCAACTCCGAGACGGTCTTTTCGGCTCCTTTCGGGACGGTCTGCGGCCCGTCGAGGCGCACTACCTTGGCCTAAATGGGCACCGGCTGATGGAGATCCCCGTGACGACGATACCGGGGTTGAGGATTCCGTTTCATCTTAGCTATCTCATGTACTTGGCTCGAAGGTCCCGGCCGCTCATGCGCACCTACCTAGAACTTGCGCTGAGCCTGTGCCGCACCACCGCCACGCGGCCGAGCTTTCTCCTGCACCCGCTCGACTTTCTCGACAAGGGCGACGCCCCAGAGTTGGCATTCTTTCCGGCCATGGAGATGCCGTGGCAGGACAAGATTGAGGTCGCAGGGGAGGCACTTGACCGTCTGGCGGCTCGTTTTGAGCTGCTCCCCATGGGCACGTTTGCCCGTTCCATCGCCAGGAGTGGGACGTTGCCCGTAGTGCGGATGGCAAACGGAGGTCACGCGCAATGACCATAGGAAACCGTCGCCACATCGTCACCGTACTGCTCCACGACTACTATCATCGCTGTGTGTTCAGCAACGTGATAGGCAGCCGACAGTGGCACCGCCTCGCTTCGCGTCTGGAGCAGAATGTGGAGAAGGTGCGGAAGTTGTTTTCCGAGTACGATGTGAAGGCCACTTTCTTCACCTTGGGATGGGTCGCCCAGCAGAGGCCAGAGTTGATTGCCCGCCTGGTGGAGGATGGGCACGAAATCGCCAGCGCTGGTTTCCTGCCACAGGATGTGCGGCGCCTCACACCGGAAGCTTTTCGCGAGGATCTCATGCGAGCCCGGCAGGCATTGCAGGCTGCCGGTGCGGGGCCGGTCTTAGGGTATCGCTGTCCTTTGGGCTGGCTCTCTCCCACAGACCGGTGGGTGCTGGACGTGCTCATCGAAGAAGGATGCCGTTACGACGCGAGCATGCGTCCCAGCCTGTGGACACTTCAAGAGGCGAGGAGTCTCCGCCGCCTGCACCTGTACGAGAACGCCCAGGGGCGGCTCTGGGAGCTGCCGCCCCCCACCGCGAGGGTGCTGGGCTTCAACATTCCCATTGCCGGAGGGAACTACCTCCGCCAGTTGCCACGTTGGTTCACCCTGCGGGGTTTCCAGCAATGGACGTTCGAGAGCGATGACCCCTTTGTGCTCTACTTCCACCCGTGGGAGCTGGACGAAGACCTTCCCCGCATCAACAACATCGGATTTCTTGCCCATCTCAGGCAGTACCGAAACCTGGACCGGATGGCCGAGCAGGTGCAGATGCTGCTGCGCAATGCTCAATTTATGAGCGTGAGTCAGTATTTAAGGCTGGAGCCGGCGTCATCCGCGGAGAAGGAGGCTCCTGCCCGTGCAGAGCCAGTTCAGCAGGCTTTCCCCGTGACTATAGCTCGGCCGAAAGGCGAGGAGATCACACTCATTGTTCCGTGCTACAACGAGAAGAGCTCCCTTTCGTACTTAGCTCATGCGCTTTCCGATCTGGAACGCGCGGCCCAGGGAAAGTATCGGTTCCGATATGTCTTTGTGGATGACGCCAGTGGCGACGGAACTGCCGACGAGCTTGCCCGGATGTTCGGCGATCGCCAGCATTGCCGCATCCTGCGTCACCAGCGCAACCAGGGGGTGGCAGCAGCCATTCAGACGGGCGTGCAGGCGGCCTCCACCGATGTGGTCTGTTCCATCGACGCCGACTGCACCTATGACCCGCTGGACCTTCTGCATATGATTCCTCTGCTGACGGACGGGGTCGATGTAGTGGTCGCCTCACCCTACCATCGCCAAGGGGCGGTGTTCAATGTGCCACGCTGGAGGCTCTTGCTGTCCAAGCATCTGTCCAAAGGCTACCATCTGGTCTTCCACAACAAGTTGGCCACTTACTCGAGTTGCTGTCGCGTCTACCGCCGCAAGGCCGTGGAGCAACTCCAGCTCGGCCACGGCAACTTCATCGGCATTGTCGAGTTGTTGGCGAGAGTGGACCGCGCCGGGGGAAAGATCGTGGAGTTCCCGACCGTGTTGCACAGCCGTTTGCTTGGCCACTCGAAGATGAAGGTGCTGCGCACCATCTGCGGACATCTGGGCCTCCTCACGGCTTTGGCTCTCCAGAGACTGCCGCTTCGCTTCCCGGGAAGAAGGGCATCGAAAGCAGTGGCAGGGTCTGCCCCGGGGAGTGATGCGGCGCTCCAGGCACGGGTGCGACCTCGCATAGTCGGAACGGTGCTGCCGGGATGAACAGACCACGGCCTACCACTTCGGCAGGATGGGTCTGCGTGCTCCTCTTTGGGGTGGCCATCTGGCTGAGGAGCATTGACCTTTGGCGCCCGATGGACGGAACAGTGCGCGAGCCCTGGCGGGAATGTGATATCGCCGCGGTAGCGCGTAACTTTTATGCGGAGGGGATGAACATCTTCTACCCGCGCATTGACTGGCGCGGCGACGGGCCGGGCTTTGCAGAGATGGAATTCCCCGCGCTCTCCTGGGCCATAGCTCTGCTTTACAAGACTTTCGGGTTGCACGAGCAGCTCGGGAGAATCATTCCTTTCTTGTTTTCCATCGGGACGCTGTGGATTTTCTTCCTCCTTGCGAAGAGACTCCTTGCAGGACGTGCCTCCCTGTTGGCTCTGGCGTTTTTCGTGTTGAGTCCTCTGGCTATCCGCGTGTCCAATTCCCTGCAGCCGGAGTCCATGATGCTTTTCTTCCTCATCGCTGCGGTGTACGCGTTCATCCGTTGGCTGGAGGAGGGGAGTTGGCAGTGGTACTGGCTTGCCGCAGGTACCACTGCGTGCGCACTTTTGGCCAAGGTCAATAGCGCGCACATCGGGCTGCTGTTTGCGGCGCTTCTGCTCATGCGCCAGGGGCTCGGCAGTCTCCGCAACTGGCGAGTTTGGGTGTTGGCCTTGCTTGCGGTACTTCCTGCAGCCCTCTGGTACCTGCATGCGCACCATTTGTGGCTCACGTACCACAACTCCTTGGGGCTTTCCAACGAGTACCATTGGATTGGCTGGGACTTTTTCACCAACCCGCGGTTCGTGGTGGGCATTGTCAAAATCGAACTGCTGTTCGTCTGGATGCCTCTCGGCTGGCTGGCCTGGGCCTATGCCATCCTGCGCGGACGCCGGCAAGGCACGAGTGTCGCCGTTTTGTGGATGCTTTCCGTCCTGGCGTACTACGTGGCCACTTGTAGGACGACCAGCGAGGAGTGGGCCATCTACTACCATGTCGCCAGCGTGCCGCCCGCGGCCCTGCTCTTTGGGCTCGGCGCCGACATGGCCATCGGCAAGGCCGGGGCCAGAGGAGTGGCAGGGCTCGTTCTGGCTGGCGCCACGGCTCTGATGGTCGTGATGGCGCGGCTGGCTCTTGGCTCTCCTCCGACGATTCCCACTGCCATCGCCACCGCCACGATTGGCGGCGTAGCAGCTACCGCACTCGCTGCCAGCACAGGCAGGGGTACGGCGGAAGGTCGAATGCGGGCGCGCCGCCTGGGCCAACTGGCGGTTGTGTTTTCTGTAGCCTCGTCTTTCCTATTTTCTGGGTTCCGTATTGCCAAGGACATCCATCCTTCGCACATGCGGACCGTCTACGAGTGCGCCCGGGAGGTTGAGCCGTCTATCCCTCCTGGCGATCTGATTGTGGCCTCTGGTGGCCACAACGCCGACGAAGACGGTCTACCTTTGGCGATCAATGCCCCGTACCTTTTCTACTGGCTTGGCCACAAAGGATTCAATATCGCTATCGAAGAGCAGTCGGTTGCTGCCTTGGAAAGCCTCGCATCCCGAGGAGCGCGCTTTTTTGTTGCGGAGCGGGACGCCCTTGCGGAGAAGGCCGGGTTCGAAGCAGAAATGCGAGCGCATTTCCCCCTTGTAGCGGAGAACCGTGCCTTGGAGGTGTTTGCCCTTGCAGGTGACAGCAGCCAGATCTACAGGTGGCTTTCTTCGGCAAGTTCCTCGCCCCCAGTGGAGGAGGCCCCGCGATGAGGCTTATGAGGAGGCTCCAGCTTCTCCCGGTCGGTTCACTGGTAAAGACCGGGAGAGTGGACCATGCAGATTGGAACTACCGTCCTCTGCTCGGCTTTGTGCAGCGGCAGAGGTTCAAGCTGTGCCGTCGCCTGATGGCTCCGTTGCCCTCCGGCCGCGTGCTGGAAATCGGCTACGGCAGTGGCGCGTTCATGCCCGAATTGCATTCCCACAGCACTTCGCTGTTTGGGGCAGACGTGCACCCGTTTGCCAGCGCCGTCGCGGCCGTGTTGCGGGAGCACGAGGTGGAAGCGCATCTGGCGCAGGCCAGCGCGGAGAGGCTGCCGTTCAGGGATGCCTCCTTTGACCTGCTGGTGACCATAAGTGCCTTGGAGTTCGTGCCCGACCTGGTCGGTGCTTGCCAGGAGTTGCGCAGAGTTCTGAAGCCTTCTGGCGCACTGGTGGTGGTGACCCCCGGTGCTTCGCCGGCCATCGACTTTGGCTTCAAGCTCCTCACCGGCGAGGATCCGGAGGCAGATTTCGGCGATGCCCGGCAGCGCGTGCGCCAGACCCTGCTGAGGTACTTCGCGATTGACAAGGAACTGCGCTTCCCACCACTGGTTGGCCGCTGCCTATGCCTGTACCGCGCCCTTCGCCTGCGCCCCGTGGTTACCTCTTGTACCGCGGGGCAGAGCGACCCGGCGGCAAAGGCGGCGCCTCCTGTGCTCGCCTGTTCTTCGGCCGACCCTGACAACGATTCGTTGCCTTGAGCTATGTAACCCACGGAGTCATATTGTGCGCATGCGAATCATCTTCACGGTGCTCTTCAGCCTCACCGCCCTGGGATTTGCACAGGGCGAAAAGCGAATCTACATTGCAAATGACGACCACACCGACTACATGTGGCGGGCGGACGAGGAGACCTACCGGCAGGCTTTCTTGGACATGCTCGACTACTATCTTGACCTCGCCGACGCCACCGAGAACGAGCCATGCGACTTTCAAAGCCGCTTCAATTGCGATGGCAATTTTTGGGTGTGGACCTACGAGAAATACAAATCTGCCGCAGAGTTCGCCAAGCTGATCCAGCGGATCAGAAGCGGGCATATCGGCGTGCCCCTGAACCCTTTGGTCATCTGCTACGGTGGTGTGCCGGCCGAGGCGGTGCTGCGCAGCATGTACTACGCCGGCTCTCTGGAGCGACGCTATCGGCTGCGCTTTCCCATTGCCATCTCCATGGAGAATCAGACCCTGCCCTATGGGCTTGGTGCCCTGTGGGCAGGAGCAGGTGCCAAGTACTCGTGGAAGGGCGTCTGCGCCTGCCTCACGCAGATCGACTACGTCTACGGCAGAGAACACGAAGCCTACTGGTGGGTGGGCCAGGACGGCAGCAAGATCCTCATGAAGTGGAACTCCATGGTCTACCACGGCAATCAGGGTATCGGCGGCTACGCGGAGGCCTACGACACCTTCGGCGTAATCGACTTTGTCGATGCGGACCCATACTTCCAGAGCATCTACCCTTACCGCATCATCGGGGTGTTTGGCAAGGGCTGGGACGAGCTCCAGGTGCTGACCGACGAGTTCGTGCGTGCGGCCAAGGAGAAATCGAGGCCGGATCGGCGGGTGATCGTCTCCAATGAACAGGACTTTTTCGAAGATTTCGAGGCGACCTACGGCGACCAGCTCCCGCAACTGTCGTGCTCCTTCGGCAATGAGTGGGACCTCTATTGCGCCTCCATGGCCGAAGTGTCGGCCCGGGTGAAGCGCAGTGTGGAAAAGCTGCGCACCGCCGAAGCGATGGCCGCCCTGGTCGTCACCAGGGACGCCACCTTCATGGCCGGCAGGGAGCAGGCGCGCGACCTGGCGTGGATGAACATGGGGCTTTACTTCGAGCATGCCTGGACCGCCGACGGGCACATCAGCAAAGAGGCGCGGGCAGCATGGCAGCGGCGCACTGCCCAGGCCATCGAGGCCTACGTCGAGTCCCTCTTCCGGGACGCGAAGACTCGCTTAGCGGAGATGATTCCCGCAGGGCCTTTCCCGCGCTTCTACGTCTTCAACTCCCTCAGCTGGCTGCGCACCGATTACGTGGACCTTCCCTACGAAGGCCCCTTCCCCTGCGTCGTCGTGGACGTGGCAACTGGAGAGGAGCTGCCGGCGCAACGCAGCACAATGGCCGGCAAGCCCACATTGCGCGTGCTTGCCTCAGGAGTTCCGCCTGTTGGCTACCGCGTCCTCGAGGTCCGTCCTGGCCAAGGCCGACAATTCCCTGACTGGAGTCAGGTGGAAGGAGGGACTGCCCAGACAGACTCCTATCGCCTGGTCCTTGCGGGAAATGGAGCGATTACCAGTCTGGTAGACAAGCGGCAGGGCAACCCGGAGCTGGCCGGGCAGGCGGGCGGACTGAACAACTTGGGGCCGGGTGCGGGTACCGTGGAGCTCGAAGAGGCTGGCCCGGTTTCGCTGACGCTGAAAGCCACCTGCGGCACGCCGTTGCCCCATGTGACGCGCGTCACCCTGGCGCGCGACGTCGATCGCATCGAGATCGAAAACACCATTACCAGTAACTTCTCTGAGCTCTACACCTGGGACTTTGACTACACACCTCCTGGAGCGGAGGTGTGGCATGAAGAGGTGGGTGCGGTCATCCTGGCGCGTCTCACCTCCGAGGGCGGCCATTACTCGCCGCACACGGCCCGCTACGACTGGTTGACTCTCAATCACTTTGCGGACGTGGGGGGCAACGGACCCGGCTTTGTGTTCTCCAACGCCGACTGCTACTTCATGCGCCTTGGCAACAGCAGGCCTAACTGGTTGGACGTAGCGACACCGCGCATCTCGGTGCTGGCCGGCGGTCAGGTGGATGGCCCGGACATTGGCATCCCTAACCAAGGAGGCGACCGCTACTTTCTGCAGCGGTTTGCTTTGCGGGGCCGCTTCGGCTTCTCTCCTGTGCAGGCCATGCGCTTCGCCTTGGAGCACCAGAATCCACTGGTGGCAGGAAAAGTGGGAGGGGGCTCCGCCTTGCCGGCAGACACTTTTTCCCTGGTGCAGATCGACAATCCGGAGGTCCTCCTCTGGGCCATTAAGCCGGCAGAGGAGAACCCTGCCGGTGAGCTGGTGGTGCGGGTGTGGAATCTTGGCGCGCGTGCGAGCGATTTTCGCCTCTCCTTAGGCGGGGTCTCCATCAACCGTGCCCTGCGGCTCAGCCACATAGAGACACCGCTCGGCGAAGCCACCTGCGACGGCAATTCAGTGGTGAGCCCCATCAATCAGCAGCAGTTGCTCACCTTGGGTCTCGCCATAGAGAGCCCCTCCGGATTACTGCCGGCCCAAGGGCTGGAGGCCGTCTTGGAGGGCCACGCTATCCTCTTGCGCTGGCGCTCGCCCTATGATCCGAAAGTCAGAGGCTTTCGAGTCGAAAAAAGCATCGGCGGGGGCAGCTACGAGGATGTGGCCTTTGTCGAACCGCAAGAAGGGGGCTTGGGCGACATGCTCGAGTACACCTGGCGGGACTTTGCAGTGCCCAAGGGGCTGCTAATCTATCGCATCGCAACTCTCGGCAGCGACGGAAGCGCCTGGTACTGCGCTCCGGTTAGAGTGGAAGCCTCGGTTCCAGATACCTTCGGAATTCGTGGGTGCTTTCCCAATCCCGCCGCAGGGCAGTTGCAAACGCTCTTTGTGATCCCAGAGGAGCCTACCGATTCCTTGCACCTGCAGGCGACACTTCTTGCCGTATACAATCTGCAAGGGCAGATGGTGCGAAAGCTGGTGGACAAACCATTGCCCCCCGGTTTCTACACCACTGCCTGGGATGCCCGCGACGAGCATGGCCAGCCAGTGAGCAGCGGCATCTACCTCTGTGTGTTGCAACACGGCGACAGGACCGATTCCCGGCGAATGGTGATTCTGCGATGAGCACGCCTTGCCAGCGCGAGCAGAGCAACAAGCGAGTCTTCGTTCTCCTCGTGCTCGGCTTTGCCATCTTCTACGCGGTGCAGGTGCCCAGTTGCACGGTCAGTTCGGACGTCATTGTCTTCGCGCTCAGGTCAATTGCCCCGCGGCCCCTCGTCCACCATGCTTACCTTGACGACCGGAGTTTGCTCCATGGGGCACCATTGCCAAATTACCACCTCGCGCACACTGTCCTGCTCTGGCTCGCGTACAAGTTCGTCCCTGGCTGGCTCAGAGAGAGCATCGTGCCTGCCGGGCTCTTTTCCGCCTTATGCGGCGGGCTGATCGTGGGTTTGACTTTCCTGCTGTGGACGCGATTGGGACTGCGCAAGCGAGAGGCGATGGCCGTCGCTTGCGTCGCGGGGATTGTTCCCAGCATCTGGTACCATAGCTTGATCGGCGAAGTCTATGTGCCCCAGCTTGCGGCCGTGCTCCTTTTTGCCCTGCTCTTTTTGTACTCGCGCTACTTCCTGGCTGCGCTGGCCTTGTTGCTTGCCCTGCTTGTCTCCCCGCTGTCGGCTCTGTTATTTCCGCTAGCGTTCTTAGGAGGGTGGAACAAGAGGGCCATCAAGTTTGCAGCGATGGTCGGCGGGTTGGCAGTGCTCGGTTACTTGGCGGTGCACATGGCCCTAGGATCTTCCCCCCTTGCCTTCATCAGGGGAATCGGGCATGAGGCAGTGGCGAGGCCGTTACCTTACAAGCTCCTTTGTCTCGTTGGCATTCTGATGCTGAACCTGAACGTTCTGCTCTTTCTGCTGCTCAAGGGATTGCTGGTGTGCCTGCGGGAGAGAAGGGAGTTGCTCCTCACTCTGGCCTTGGCGACGGCCCCATACCTTTGTCTCCCTCTGGTCAGTGCCGACTTTCTCGTGGACAAGGGCTGCTTCCTGCTGCCACTCTTTTGGGCGCTGGCCATGCCCATTGGGGTCGCCATTGTGCGGGGACGATTCTTGCGCACCGGCGTCCTCCTCTCCCTGGTGGCCGTGACTGTGGTGACAATGGCCGTGTGGACTTTGCCCAGTCAGCATTTGGCCTCACGCCGAGCAGAAGTCGGCGTGACCTTGCGCGCGCGCTTCGGCGATGGGATAAAGGTGATGGGGGACTGGGGAACGGCTCTTCCGGTAACCGTGAGCATGGTGGGATGGGACTATGAGCGGGTGGCCTCGCACTATTTCGATGTTTCGTTCCCGTCACAGGCAGACTTTGAGGCGAGCGGCGAGGATTCGTTGCTCATCGCCGTGGGGAGAAAAGGCTCGCTCCGTCGCCAGGCGGCAAGACTCCCCCTGCCAGGGTTTGCGGTCGAAGGCTATGTGCCCAAAGTCGCCAGCGCCGATGGCCATCTGGAGTCTATCCTCGCCAACGAGCATCTTGCGGTCTACCTCTGGACCAGGCGCCACTGACTGACTGCCGGCGCCCCTGCCCAAAAGACTTCATCAGACTTTAACCGCTTGACTTTTAGCAGCAATTGGGTTATCTTTGTCCCAGGAAACGGGCGAGACCACGTGGACATTGAGGCGGTCGCATGGCGCGAAAGCACTTTGTAGCAGTGGCAGGCAATATCGGCGTTGGCAAGACCACGCTCGCCAGGTTGATTGCCGAGCACTTTGGCTGGCAGCCCTTCTACGAGCGGGTGATCGACAACCCGTATCTCAGCGATTTCTACCGGGACATGAGCAGATGGAGCTTCAACCTGCAGGTCTACTTCCTCTCCAAGCGCTTCATGGACCAGAAGCTGATCAGCGAGAGCCCTGTGTCGTGCGTGCAGGATCGCTCGATCTATGAGGACGCGGAGATCTTTGCCTACATTCTCTACAAGCAGGGACACATGGAGCAGCGCGACTATGACAACTATCGCGAGCTGTTCTACTGTATGACCAGCTACCTGCGCAAACCGGACTTGATTGTCTATCTGCGCGCATCGACGTGGACGCTCATCACGCGCATCCGGCGAAGGGGCCGGGATTTCGAAAAAGGGATCACCCCCGAGTATTTGCATGAGCTTAACCTCGCTTACGAGCGGTGGATCAAGAACGCTAGCAAGGAGATGAATGTGCTGACGGTGGAAGCCGACCAGTTCGAATTCGAGCACGACGTAGCTCGCAGGGAGCAGCTCTTTACGCAGATCAGGGCCTTCTGCCCAGAAGAGTAGCGAGGGAGGAGATTGAGCCATGATGTGGAGAGCAGCAGTTGCGATTGTCGGCCTCTGCCTGTTCCTGCAGGTGCGAGCACAGGAGCGCGCCTCGGACGTGGCCTCTTTCCTGCATTGGTACGGGCACGCCTCGTTCCGCCTCCAGGACGGGGAGCGGCAGATTTACATCGACCCCTGGAAGGTACCTGGCACAGCGCCGCTGGCCGACATTGTGCTGGTGACCCACAGCCACTTCGACCACTTTGCCCCGAGCACTATCGCACAGTTGGCAAAGGGGAACACGCGACTGGTAGCGCCGCGCGACGTCACCGCGCAGGCGGAAAAGTCCAAGGAACTGGCCGGACTGCACGCCAAGCCTGGGAACCTCATCGCGGTTGCCCCAGGGGACACCGTGCAGGTGAATGGGGTGGAGATTGTCGCGGTGCCGGCCTACAACATGGGCAAAGAGTTCCACCCCAAGGCGAACCGGTGGGTAGGATACCTCGTCAGGATGAGCAGCGGGCTGGTGGTTTACCACGCCGGCGACACGGATTTTGTGCCTGAGATGGCACGGCTTCGGCCGGACGTGGCGCTCTTGCCCATAGGCGGCACCTACACCATGGGGCCGGAGGAGGCGGCCAAGGCGGCGCAGGCAATGGGTGCGCGCGTGGTGGTGCCGATGCACTACGGCGAGATCGTCGGCAGCGCCAAGGACGCCGATCGGCTGCGCGAGCTCCTCGGCAAGAGTGTGCTGGTGCTCAGCAGGGAGAAGTAGGCGGGATGCCTTCGCTTGCTGCCGCGAAGGGGCGCAGCGGCATCGTGACGCTGCTGACCGACTTTGGCACGGCAGACGCCTTCGTGGGGGTCATGAAGGGGGTGATTCTCGGCATCAACCCGGCGGCGCGCCTGGTGGACCTTACGCATGAAATCCCGGCCCACGACGTGCAGGCCGCAGCCTTTGTGTTGCACACCGCCTATCGCTTCTTTCCGGCCGGCACGGTGCATGTGGTGGTGGTGGACCCAGGGGTGGGCAGTGCCCGACGTGCCATCGCCGTCGCGGCGGGCGGACAACTCTTCGTGGCGCCGGACAATGGCGTGCTGAGCTACGTCTTCGCCCGTGAGCCGGCCTACGAAGTGGTGGCCATCGAGCGCCGGGACTTGTGCCTTGCGGAGGTGAGCGCCACCTTCCACGGGCGGGATGTCTTTGCCCCTATCGCGGCGCACCTCTCCTTGGGTTTGGCCTTGGAGGAACTGGGGCCGCGTGTCGAGTCGCCGGTGCAGACAGCCATAGCGGAGCCTGTGGTGGAGGGCCGCAGAGTACGAGGCGACGTCGTCTACTTCGACCGCTTTGGCAACGCCATCACCAATCTGCCACGCGGGCTGGTGGCGGACGACGCTCAGGGCGGGGTGAAGGTTGTGGTCGGGGGGCACACGATCCATGGCCTGGCCCAGTGCTACGAGGAGGGAGGAGAAAAGAGCCCCATCGCCTTGTGGGGAAGCAGCGGGTACTTGGAGATTGCGGTGCGAAAGGCCAGCGCACGCGACCTATTGGGTCTGACCAGAGGTCATGAAGTGGTCATTGAATGGTGAGGAGAGTGATGAGGTTTCCTGAACTTCCAGACGGCTTGCCCGAGTACTACCCGCCTGCTTCTCCAGCCTTCCGCCCGAGCAGGCGCGCGCGTCTCTTCTATCGGCTGACTCCACACCGGCCGGTGAGCAACCTGCTGCTCTTTGTGGCTACGGTTGCATCCACCTTCTTTGTGGGTGGAGCGGTGTATTGCCTGTCGATTATGAGCATCTTGCTGGCGCACGAGATGGGGCACTATCTGATGTGCCGGCGGCATGGCGTTGGGGCAACGCTGCCATATTTTATCCCGTTTCCATTCCCGATGCTCAATCCCTTTGGCACCTTAGGAGCGGTGATTCGCATGGATGCGCGCATGCCCGACCGGCGCGCCCTCTTCGACGTGGCAGTGGCCGGACCCTTAGCTGGACTGTGCGTTGCCGTGCCGGTTATCTTTTTTGGCCTGCAGAGTTCGCAGATCGTGGCAAAGGCGGCGGCGGGACCGACAGTTCTCTACCTGGGGGAGTCGCTCCTCTTCAAGCTGATTGCCAAGCTCGCTGTGCCGGGGCTCACGCCGGACGTGGACATCATGCTCGGGCCCATGGCGTTCGCAGGGTGGGCCGGGCTGTTTGTCACCTCCCTCAATCTCTTGCCCATTGGCCAGCTCGATGGCGGCCATGTGCTGTACGCTCTGTTCGGGCAGAAGGCGCAGCGAGCCTACCTCTTCATTCTCATCGTCTTTGGCGTTGTGACCCTGGTCTTCTACCCTGGCTGGGCGTTGCTCATCGTGTTGCTGGTTGTCTTTGGCTTTCGCCACCCTGTGCCACTTGACCCCTGGCTTCCCCTGGACAGCAAGCGCAAGGCATTGGGTTATGCCATGCTGGTGATTTTCGCGATTTCCTTCACGCCCGTGCCGTTTAAGATCTGAGAAAGGCTCTCAGGTGTTCGGCCACACTCGGTCGACACCTGGGTTCGTCAAGGGGTGTGATTTCGAGGAAGAGAGAGATTCATGAACCGGAGACCACTGTTGAAGGAACGCACGAGCGGGGCAATCGAGTGCCCTCTGTGCGGCACATGTGTGCGCAGGAGCTTGCGCCTGCACATCGTCCGCGCCCATGGCGAAGAGGAATTCCGCAAGGTCATACTGGCGGAAGAGAGACGTGGCACGCCTGACGAAGAGATCGGCCAACGCTACGGAGTGTCTTTCGGGACAATTCAGCAGCTGGTGACCGAAACGTATGGTGCTAACGTAAGCAGCTTGAGAGCACGCAAGCGTATCAAGCGCTGGCAACCAGCGCATTTCCGGGAAGAAACGACAACAGTTTGGAGTTTCAGGCAGCGGGGCGACTGGGCCACGCACGACGGCAGGTATCGGGGTAACTGGTCTCCGTATATCCCGCGGAATGTAATCCTGAAGTACTCGAAGCCGGGGGAGGTAGTGCTGGATTACTTCGTTGACGGTGGAACTACGGCTGTGGAGGCCAAACTTTTGGGGCGGAGATGCGTGGCGAGGGACATTAACCCGTCCGCTATCTCCATGACGATCGAGAACTTGAATTTCTCCGTGCCCCCCTCGTTCTTTGGGGAAGCCTTGCCTCACATGTTCGAACCCCAAGTGAGTGTCGGAGATGCGAGGGCGCTGTCGGACATTCGCGACGCAACGATTGACCTCGTTTGTGCTCACCCTCCTTATGCGGGCATTATCCAATACAGCACCCGGATCCCAGGCGACCTTTCCATGTTGTCCATTGGTGAGTTCTTGACCGAAATGCGCAAGGTCGCCATGGAGAGCATGCGTGTTCTTAAGCCAGGGGGAAAGTGTGCCATTCTTATCGGCGACGCGAGGAAAGACAGGCGTGTGGTACCGATCGGCTTCAGTACCATCGGGGTGTTCCTGGAAGCCGGGTTCGGGTTACGCGAGTTGGTGATAAAACGGCAGCATAACTGCAAGACCACAGGCTTTTGGTACACCAGGAGCATTCAGCACAATTTCTTGCTTTTGGCGCACGAATACCTCCCCATCTTCGAAAAGCCACCCGCCAAGCGGGTGGCGGAACAAGGCAGCCTGTGGGCCGATATTCCTGCTCGCTGGCGTGCCGACGTAACGGAGGTGCCCAAGATCGGGGACGAAAACCTCGAGACGACAACAGTCTGGATATTCCCCGAGGAGCGCATCGAGTCAGAAACAAGGCGCAACCTACTCAGAAGATTTGGAATGGCAGGCGGTGCATTCTCGGAAGTGGTGTGCGACGGCGGGCGTGATGCTGGCCTTCCGGAGTCGCACGAACGCATAGGTGTCTTGTACGTTGACCATGCCTCGCAACAAGACCTGAGCGCGTTTGGTCGCTACCGCGCAGCGCTGCGGAACATCGTCACGCAATCGAGGCAGGCCCTTGCCCCGGGCAGCTGTCTAGTCATACGCGCGAGGGATTTCCGTGCCGCCAACC
Source organism: candidate division KSB1 bacterium (assembly GCA_024655945.1). Classification (NCBI taxonomy): domain Bacteria; kingdom Pseudomonadati; species Candidatus Zhuqueibacterota bacterium. Next base: position 395,073 of record JANLFK010000002.1, on the reverse strand, counting down.
GCTTGGTCCCGGCTGGGTTCTTAGTGTGGAAGGACATGGACCAGCGACAGGACTTCAGGTTGAGGGAGATCATAATTGTGGCGCCCGAGCAAGCCGAAAGAGCAGAGGGAGGAGAGCAACTTAGCATAGTCCACAGCTACCTCCTCGTGTACGAGAAGACGGATACCGAATAGGGACCAAACCACATGAATCCGAGGAAAACCACCACGGGGCTAGTTCTCGAACAGATGATTCTGCCTGCCCTTGCCCACGGCGGATACCGGTGCACGATGCATGTAAACGTGGGGCAACGGCTGGGGGAGGAAGGCATGTCATTGATGCACTTGCAGAGGATGCCAAGGGGAGGCGGTTCCTGATTTCGCTTAAGTGGCAACAAGTTGCGGGTAGCGCCGAGCAGGAGGTACCATTTGAGGCAATGTGCTTGGCGGAGGCTGTGACCTCATCCCATGGAAAGTTCCACAAGGCTTACCTGGTGCTGGGCGGAGACGGCTGGAGGCTTCGCGACTTCTTCGTGGGGAGACAGCTGAAAGAGCTTCTCCGACTGGGGGATTCCGTCGCTGTCGTGACGCTGGAGGCGTTCATCGGGTTAGCCAACCAAGGGAAGCTGTAGTCCTGCCGCTTGCAGCCCGCGCTATGTACCCGCCATGGGTACAGGCCGTTTGCCAAGCGGTGCATTGGAGGAGCAGAGGGGTAGGCACTGAGTCTGCGCTTGCCCGGTGTCCACGGGATGCTTGTACCTCAGCGCCATCTGCCCATGTAAGAGTCAGCGGCCTTCAAAGACAGTCTTCCCGCCGACCACCGTCATCACCACCTTTGCCTCGGCAATTTCCTCAGGCGGGATGCGCATGATGTCGCGATCTAAGACGGCAAAGTCAGCTAATTTGCCAGGTTCCAGCGTGCCCTTTTCTGCCTCTTCGAAGGAGGCGTAGGCGGCGCTTGCCGTGTAGGCGCGCAAGGCCTCTTCTACCGTGATCTTCTGCTCTGGCACCCAACCGTCCGGATTCCTGCCATCGATGGTTCGCCTGGTCACCGCGGCGTGGATGCCCAACAGGGGGGAGGGCGGCGCCACGTACCAGTCGCTGCCAAAGACTAGGTGAGCCCCGCTGTCTATCAGCGAGCGGAAGGCGTAGGTGGTCTTGATGCGCTCCGGACCGATGACCTTTTCTGCCCACCGCCCGTCGTCGATGGCGTGGTACGGTTGCATGCTGGCGATGACTTCCAACTGGGCAAAGCGCGGGATATCGGCAGGGCGCAGGTGTTGGGCATGCTCAATCCGAAATCGCCGATCGCGCGGGCCGTTCCGGGCTGCTACCTGAGCATGGATGTCCAGCAGCAGAGCATTGGCGCGGTCGCCGATGGCGTGTACCGCCACCTGCAGGCCGGCCGAGTCCGCCTGGCTGACCCAGCGAAGAAGGTCCTCCGGCGCGTTTACCAGCAGACCAGAGTCCCCCGGAGTGTCGGTGAAAGGCTCGAAGAAGGCGGCCGTGTGGGAGCCAAGCGAGCCATCCACAAAGCACTTCAGCATGCCGATGCGCAGCCACTCATCACCGCGTCCGTGGGCACGCACCTCCTTGGCGAGAAGTTGCGCAGTGGTAAGCGGCACTGCCGCGTAGATGCGCGTGATGAGCTTGCCAGCGTCGTGAACGCGCCTAAACAGGGCCAGGTCGTCCCAGGTACCCATGTGGTGCACGCTGGTCACGCCCTGGCTGGCGACGTAGCTCATTGCTGCCTGCAAGGCCCGCTCCCTCTGGGTTTGATCCGGCTCTGGAACCACCCGGTCGATGAGCACCATGGCATTGTCCTTGAAGATGCCGGTGGGATTGCCTTGCGCGTCACGAACGATCGTGCCGCCTGCCACGTCGGGGGTCTTTGCCGAGACGCCAGCTGCCTGCATGGCTAAGGAGTTGGCCAGGGCCATGTGCCCGTCGAGGCGGCGCACCCACACTGGGTTGCGCGTGGAGACGGAGTCGATCCACTGGTGCGTGGGCAGCTCGCCTCCCCATAGGGCGTGGTCCCAGTCACCGCCGGTGATCCAGACGCCGGGCCCTACCTGCTCAGCATATGCCTTGATGCGTTTGATGAACTCAGCGGGTGTGGAAGCATCCCGCAGCTGTACCGAAGAGAGGCGAAAGCCCCCTTCGAGAAAGTGCACATGGCAGTCGATGAAGCCTGGGACCACCATCTTCCCTTGCGCGTCGATTACCCGCGTGGTGGCTCCTGCCAAGCGGCCGACTTCTTCGGATGAGCCCACTGAGACGATGCGCTCGTTGGCTACAGCAATGGCCTCTGCCCAGGGTTGAGTCTCGCAGCCTGTCCAGATGCGCGCATTGGTGACGATCAAGGTGGGGCGGACCTTGTCTTCTGAGTCTTGCCGACAAGTGAATGTCAGAAGGGCAAGGCAGATCATGGCGATTCCAAGTCTTAGGCACGACGTGTAAGACACGCCGCCGATGTGTCCGTGCATCAGTGGATTCTCCTTGGCTACGATGTGCACGTTTGCCCCCCGGCCGATGGCTCATGTTCCTCAGGGCCCCAGCCGGCGAGGAATCCTCAACGGGCTTGATCTTTGGGAAGTTGCCCGGCAGTTGAGACCGCACCGCTGCAACAGGGTGTGCAACAAAGGCCCTCTGGGTGCAACGACTTTCACCTCGGCAACGGAGCCGATCCGTGGAAAATGGCTCACGGGCCATATCGCCAGCGACCTCGCCGACCACATCTTGATCCCCGTGCCCGGTCGGCGGCAGCTACGGCCGTAACAACTGGGGGTTGTCCACTTTTGTTCCACAGTGCGGCCGGCCTGTGCTCAGCTACTCCTCAGCGCGTGGCAGCGCAACCCCACTCCCATCGGCTTCCTCTGTGGCAAACTCGGGCATCCCGTGGCCTCTGTCTAAGCTTCGCTCTTCCCGCTCGGCTGCAGCTTGGAGATCGTTCGCGTGCCCATGGATCGCCTCTCCCGCGAGAGAACGACGTTCCGAGTAGGTCCGCGCGCACGGGTAGTTCCCTGACCGTCGGGAGAATACCGCTGGTGCCAGGGTAACAATCCTCGCGCGCCTCGGACACGCGGGACGGGCAGATTGCTCCGTGGTACTCACCCGCATTCGGCCGCACCGAGCTATCCATTTGCTGCGGCACAAATCGCATTGAGGCACCGCGCGGCCAGCGCTCTTTGCACGGAAAGCACTGCCCCGGCGACCAAAGCCGCTTCCCCTTTGCTCATGCCTTAGGTAGCTGACCTACCTGGCCTACGCGGGAACTCCGTCAGTAGGCTTGCCACTTCGTACCGGTCAGCCGCGGGATCGGCATTGATCTCCGCCACTCCTCACACGCTTCAGCAGCAAGGGAGCCGCTTAGCCTTTCTCACGAGAGCACGCCCCAGCTACCCGCATGGCCATGACCTGCTGGGGACATTGCCGGCCTGGTGCCGTCCCTCCAAGCAGTTCCCCTGCGCTCGCGGAGAAGCCGCCAGCTCTATCCTCTCGTATCCCTTTGTTGCTTGAACAAGGCCGGACCCCTCCCTCTGCTCGTTGGAAAGCCACAGGTGACGAGGCCGTTTCAGGAGATGCCGACCTTCCCTGGCCTCATGCTATTTCCTCAGCTCCGTCATGCGTTTCCAAATGAGGTACACGGCCGGATACACCAGGAGCTCCATCGCGAAGCTTGTGAAGATCCCCCCGACCATGGGCGCGGCGATCCGTTTCATCACGTCAGCGCCGGTCTCGTGGCTTTGTGCACACATGATGGGCAAAAGGCCGATAAAGGTGGTGGTAACCGTCATCATCTTCGGGCGGACGCGCCGGACCGCTCCGTGGATGATGGCCTCCTTGAGGTCACCCAATGAGCGCATGAGGCCTTTTCTTCGCCGCTCCTCATAGGCGAGGTCGAGATAGAGGAGCATGATCACGCCTGTCTCGGCATCCACCCCAAGGAGGGCGATGATGCCCGCCCAAACCCCGAGACTCAGATTGTAGCCCAGCAGGTAGAGAAGCCAGACCGCTCCCACCAGGGAGAAGGGCACCGCCAGGAGCACGATGAAAGTCTTGGTGACGGAGTGCGTGTTCGTGTAGAGGAGCAAGACGATGAGGAATAGCGTTAGCGGCACGACCAACATCATCTTCCGCTTCACTCGCGCCATGTACTCGTACTGGCCGGAAAACGCCAGCGAATAGCCTGGAGGAGGCCGGAGTTCCTGCTCGAGGGCCCGTTTCACGTCGCGCACATAGCGACCGATATCGCGGCCCGCCATATCCACGTACACGTAGCCGGCTAGACGCCCGTTCTCGTCGCGGATCATGGAAGGACCCAGGCGCAGCTTCACCTCGGCCACCTGGGAGAGCGGAATCTGAGCGCCATTGGCAGTGGCGACGTAGACCCGGCCGAGCTCGTCCACATCGTCGCGCAGCTCCCTGGGATAGCGAACGTTCACCGTGTAGCGTTCCCTGCCTTCGACGGTCTGGGTCACCACCTCCCCTCCGAGGGCCGCCATGATCGTCATTTGCACATCTTCCACCGACAGGCCAAAGCGAGCCAGCTGCTCGCGGTTCAGCTCGATGTCCACGAAATAGCCTCCCCCTGCACGCTCGGCAATGACGCTCCTCGTCCCCGGCACGGCGGAAACTATGCGCTCGATCTGCGTCCCAATTCGCTCGATTTCGCGGAGGTCATCGCCGTAGATCTTGATCCCAAGGGGTGTGCGCACTCCGGTGGTGAGCATGTCAATGCGGCCTTTGATGGGCATCGTCCAGCTGTTGACCACCCCCGGGAGGCGCAGAGCCTGCTCGAGACCGCCCTCGCCGTAGATCAGTTCCTGCCAGGAAATCCGATCCGGCCAAAGGATCCGCAGCGGCCCCTGGAGGAACCTCGGAACCCAGCCGGAATACCAGCGCGGTTTCCTGCGCCACTGGCTCTGCGGCTTCAGGAGGACCGTGGTCTCCATCATGGAGAAAGGAGCCGGATCCGTAGAGGTGACAGCTTTTCCTGCCTTTCCGAAGACGCGCTCCACCTCCGGGAAGTTCTTCAGAATCCGATCCTGGACTTGAAGCAGATGCGCAGCTTCGGTGACCGAGATCCCGGGCAAGGTGGTCGGCATGTAGAGGATCGACCCTTTGTTCAGAGGCGGCATGAACTCTGAGCCCAGCCGTAGGTACACAGGCACGGTCGAAAGGACAATACCTGCTGCCACCAGGACCGCAAACCAGGGCCTCCGGAGGATGCGGACGAGCACAGGCTCGTAGATGCGAAATAGGAAGCGGCTCACCGGATGCTCCTCCTCCGGGCGAATCCTGCCCCGGATGAAAAGACCCATCAATGCGGGAGCGACGGTGATGGCCATAAGGGCGGCGAAGGCCATGGAAAAGTTCTTGGTGAAGGCCAGCGGCTTGAAGAGCCTCCCTTCACATGCCTCCAGGGTGAAGATGGGCGTGAAGGCAATGGCAATCACCAGTAAGCTAAAGAAGATAGGCCTGCCCACCTCCTTGGCGGCCGAAACCAGTACCTCGAACGGAGGGGCCTCACGGGGATTGTGTGCTTCCAATCTCTTGTGCGCGTTCTCCACAAGCACGATGGAGGCATCCACCATGGCACCAATGGCAATGGCGATTCCGCCCAGAGACATGATATTGGAAGTTAGCCTCATGTAGTACATCCTGATGAAGGCCAGAAAGACCGCCAGAGGCAACGTCACGATGGGGATGGCAGCGGAGCGAAGGTGCCACAGAAACAGGATGACGACTGCCGAAACAGCCACCATCTCTTCCAACAGCTTGCTCCGGAGAGTGTTGATGGCGCGTTGGATCAGATCGGAGCGGTCGTAGGTGATCACCACCTCCACGCCTTGGGGGAGCTCCACTTCTCTCAGCCTTTGCTTCACCCGTTCGATCACCCGTAGGGCGTTCTCCCCGTAGCGCATGACCACAATGCCGCCTACCACTTCCCCCAAGCCATCGAGCTCCCCAACGCCTCTGCGAATGTCTGGCCCAATGGCTACCTCCGCCACGTTCCCGATCGTAATGGGAACCCCGCGCGGGTCGACCTTGATCACCGCCCGTTTGAGATCCTCCACCGAGCGCAGGTACCCGCGACCCGTGACCATGAACTCTGTTCCCGCGATCTCCAGCAGACGGGCGCCCACCTCCGCGTTCGCCTTGCGCACGGCCGTTACGACCTCCCCCAACGAAAGCCCGTAGGCGAGCAGCGCTTCGGGACGGACGATCACCTGATATTGCTTCTCGAACCCGCCCACGCTCGCCACCTCGGCGACCCCCTCCACCGATTGCAAAGCGTACCTCAGATGCCAATCCTGAAAACCCCGCAGCTCCTGCAGGGAATGCTTGCCGCTACGGTCCACCAGAGCGTACTGAAACACCCACCCCACTCCGGTGGCGTCCGGGCCCAGCGCCACTTTCACGCCTTGCGGCAGGGTGGGCGTCACCTTGCTGAGGTATTCCAGTACGCGCGAGCGAGCCCAGTAGACATCGGTGCCGTCCGAAAACAGGACGTATATGTAGGAAAAGCCGTAGTCCGAAAAGGCCCGGATGTCCTTCACCTTGGGGGCTCCCAACAACGCACTCACGATGGGGTAAGTCACCTGATCCTCGATGATGTCTGGGGGACGATCCCAGCGGCAGAAAATGATCACCTGGGTGTCGGACAGGTCTGGGATGGCATCCAGCGGAACCCGGCGAATACACCATATCGAGTAGAGCACCGCGAAGGTCGCGCCCAGGAAGACCAACCAGCGGTTCCTCGCCGACCAATCGATGATCTTCTCAATCACGGGGGGACTCCTTCAATGAGAATGGGTTCGGCTGAGGGCCAGCCTGAGCTTGCTCTCGGAGTCGAGGAGGAAATTCGCCGAGGTCACTACCTGATCGCCGGGGGCGATGTCCCCCGTAACCTCGACGAAATCGTCCGCTCTCACACCGGGGCGAACCTCCCGGGGCTCCAGCATTCCATTCCCCCGATGGACAAAGACCAAATAGCGTACTCCCGAAAACATCACCGCCTGCTCCGGCACCACCAGACGTTCGCCGAGATCCGTCGCGATCTCCACCGTGGCGAACATGCCGGGCACAAGCCGCCCCTCCGCATTCGACAGCCTCACCCTTACCTCCGCCGTTCGGGTTGCTCCGTCCAGGTAAGGATCGATGTAGTCGATGGTGCCTTGCAACTTGCTCCCCGATTCCCCCACGAGCTCAGCGGTGACGGGCTGCCCCGTCCGCAGAAGTCGCAGATCCTCCTCATAGACCGCTGCCTTGAGCCAGACCTTCGAGATCTCCGCGAGCCGGTAGAGGGTTTCACCCGCCTCAATGTGCTTTCCCTGGAACACGCTCTTCTCCACCACGAAGCCTGTCACCGGGGAATGCAGCGTCACCACGCGCGAGGGCTTTCCACTCCTTTCCAGCTCGAGGATCTGTGCTTCGGAGAGGTCCCAAAGGAGCAGCTTGCGGCGAGCCGCCTCCCGAACAGCAGGTACCGATCCGCTGGCGCCCAAGGCCAACAGATACTCCTCTTGTGCGGCTACAAGCTCGGGGCTATAGATGGAAAAAAAGCGGCTCTCCTGCGCGGACCACCTTCCCGGTGAAGTCCGCGTACAGCGACTCCACCCACCCGGAGAACTTGGTGCTGATCTCTTTCAGCCGCGTTTCATCGTAGGTGATGCGAGCCACCGCGCGGATCTGTTTGTGCAGCCTCCGTCGTTCTGCTACGCCGAAGGTCACACCCACTGCTCGGAGCGTTTCCTCAGGGATGTGCAGGGTTCCCACCGAGTGCGGCGTCGCTTTCGGCTCCTCGGTCTTCACCGGGACCAAGTTCATGCCGCAGATCGGACTGTTGCCCGGCTTATCGGAGGTGTATTCCGGATGCATTGGGCAGTGGTAAGTCGTCTTCTGTTCCTTCGGGGCCGTGGGCGTTTGGGCGGGCGCCTTTTGCTCATGCTGCCTTTGCGGGACCTGCTCGCCAGGCATCTCATGACCGGCATGTCCCTCCTCCGCCGCCTTTTGCGCGCCTTGCTCCTTACTCCCGCAGGAGATCCAAAACAGCGCAAGGCACAGGGTCGCGAAGGCGATCCCTAGCAAGTCCTCTTTTCATCACGGCACCTCCTCTGGTTGTGTATCCGGAGCTACTGGGATCTTATTTCTTTGCTGTCAGGATTTCCGCCCCGGTCAGCTCCTCTACTTGCGCGGCGGCGATCCAAAGGTCCGCCAAGCTCTTGGCATACTCCATCTGGTAGGTGATCAGGGCATCGATATCTGATAGGAGGCTGAGGAAATCCGCTCTCCCCACCATGTAACTGGAAAGGGTTGCCTGGAGAGAGCTCTCCGCCTGAGGGATGGTCCGCTGTCGATACAGAGCGATGCGTGCCTCGGCACTCTTCCCAGCCACCCAACTTTCGTGCAGCGCCGCGGCTATTTCATTCCGCAGGTCCAGCGTCTGGAGCGTTGCACCCTGCTGACGCAGCTTGGCCTCAGCCAGGAGATTCTTCTCTCGCTTCCAAAAGTACAAGGGGATCTCGACTCCGACCATTGCCTCGTACACATCCCCGAACCGGCCACGAAACATTCTGCCAGCGCGTATCATGAAGTCGGGAAGAAAGTTAATGCGTGCGAGGTTCTCCTCCACAGCCGCCTTTTCCGCCTGCAGTTCCGTCCGCCTCAGGCGCGGATTCTTCTCCTGCGCCCTGGCCAGAAGCTCCGGAGCGTCGAGGGGCAGCGAGGATACCGGCAACTCGCCAGCTATGACTTCTAGCGAATCCACTGGCACGGAAAAGAGGGATGCCACGCGCCCCCGCAATCCTTCCAGGATCGCCTCGGTCTCGAGGATCATCTCTGCGGTTTGGGAGATCTCCACCTGGGCCTTGAAGAGGTCCGACTGAATCGCCTGGCCCACAGCGTAACGGGCCTCGGCAAGCCGCGCTCCCTCCTCCAGCAGGGATTTCCTCTTCTCGAGTAATTGGCGGGAACGCTGGTAGTAGAAGAGTCTGGAGTATAGCTCTTTGGCTTGACGCACGAGAGCTAACCTTGTCTCCTCCTGCAGGAGCGCTTGTTGGTCTGCTTCGATCCGAGCCGCGACCCGATGAAGCTTGAGCTCCCCGGGAAAGGGGATCCCCTGGTTAACCGAGACGCCGAAACCGCTCATCATCTCCTCGCCCACGGTGAGGCGGCCCCACCCCACGTTCTTGAGCTCAAAGCCGAGGGTCGGATTCGGGAGCACGCCGGCGGCTGCGGCGCGTCTACTCAAGGCTTCGGCTTCCAACTGCTCCGCCTGCAGCCTTGGGTTGCGTTGTAGGACAAGAGCCACTAATTCGTCCAATCCGGTCACTCTGTGCTGTGCCTTGACGGGCAGGGCGGCCACCAAACTGAACAGGACGAGGACTACAGACGATACTGTCATTGTTGGCCTCCTCAGCGCCGAGTCTTGCGCAGCAACTCGATGATCTCATTGACCTTCGTCGCTCGCTCTGCATCGCTACCCGCCGCGACGGTTTCGGAAACGCAACTGCGCAGGTGTCGCTCCAAGATGCTCTCCTGGACGCGTTGCAGCGCCCCTTGCACCGCGGCAATCTGGGTGAGGATGTCGATGCAGTAGCGCCGATCTTCGATCATCTTGATCACGCCGCGGATCTGCCCTTGAATCTTGCGCAGCCGCCCTAGCTCCTCCAGGTGAGTGGTCTTGTGCTCCTGCATAAGCCTCCTCGAGAAGGGAAACAACCTGTCCGGCCGGGGACCGACAACCTACCCCTACCGGGTAGGGGTAAAATAGCAACTCCCTCCCCAGTTGTCAAGTAGTTTCTTTTCGCCGCCATCTGGCGTTGCCCCACCAGCTAATCGCAGCAGACACAAGTGCCCCACATCATTGCAGGGGAGGCAGGGCGACACGCGCTCATCCTTCCGGGCCACCACCTCTCAGGTGGCTACCCGGACCGTCGGCCACGGGTCTGCTCACGGGTGGAAGACATGGCGCCGACGGTGCCCCCTCCCGTCACCTACCGCGGGGAGGATTAGAAGTGTCGGGGGGGAGTGTAGAGGCGCCGCCGGCCGTCCCAGAGAGGCGTCGCCTGAGCTTCCACCCCTTCGGCAAACTCCTTGCATATTGCCGGCGAATTTATTACTTTTCGCTCGCGGCTGGGGGAACATCCGGGACGAGGTGGGGCAAGGAGGAGCGCGGACCAAAGGAAAGGGACGGAGATGGATTTGTCAGGGGGTAGGAGGCGCAGGCCACACCGTACAGCAGCCAAAAAGAAGTTCATCGTAGGCATCGGCGAAGTGCTATGGGATCTCTATCCAGACGGGAAATTCCCAGGGGGAGCCCCCGCCAACTTTGCCTACCATGTGCACCACCTCGGACAAGAGGCGTGCATCGTCAGTCGCGTGGGGCGCGATGAGCTGGGCGACGAGCTCGCCGAGCGCTTGAGCATGGCGGGGCTGGATGCCGGGTATCTCCAACGCGACGCAGCACGGCCCACCGGGACTGTCAAGATAAGCCTTGACCGCCAGGGAATGCCCAAGTTCCAGTGCACCGAGGACGTGGCCTTCGATTACCTGGAGCCCGCCCCGCTATGGCAGTCCTTGTACGCAAAGGTCGACGCGGTGCTGTTCGGCACCTTGGCGCAGCGCCGAGAAGGCAGTAGAAATGCAATCAGAGAGTTTCTTGCTCAGGTGCCTTCTGCCCTGCGCATCTACGATGTGAATATCCGCGGCTGGAACGACATCACCCGCCAGTTAGTCGTGGACTCGTTGCGACTGGCAAATGCCCTCAAGCTCAACCAGGAGGAGCACGACTTGCTCCGGGATGTCTTCCACTTCCAGGAAGACCAACCCGCCGCGTTTCTGCGGTTTCTGGTGAAGGAGTTCGACCTGCGCCTCGTGGCCCTCACCTTGGGCAGCGAGGGCTGCGTGCTTATCGACCAAGCGGAGGTCGTCTACGAGCCTGGCTTCCGCGTGGAAGTGGTCGACACCACCGGCGCAGGCGATGCTTTTGCCGCCGCACTCGTGGTCATGTTTCTGGAAGGCATGCCGCTTCGCGAAGTGGCACGGTTCGCCAACGCCCTGGGGGCGCTTGTGGCTTCGCGCAAGGGGGCAACGCCAGGGTGGAACCTCACGGAGTTGCGTCGCCTGATCAGCTCCACCAGCACAAGAGTGTGGTCGGAGACGTATCAGCAGTTCGGGTAGGGAAACCGCTTGGTGCCCCTCCGCCGACGGGGAATGGACGAAAGATTGGGAAAGTCATGAAGCGGACGATGCTTGTACCCGTGGGGCTGCTTCTCGTCGGGCTTGCCGTGGTGGTGGCATTGAGTTTCTACCTCCGCACGTTCGAGAAGCAGGCTAAATTGATCCGCGAACAGATACCGCCGGTTCCGGATGAGCCGGTGGTCACGGTGGCGGGACAGTACTTTTTTGATACCATCGACAGATTTAGCTTCAAAATGCCGGGCGATGGGTGGCAGGTGCACGTGCTCGTGCGGCCCGATACTCTCCCTCCGGAGATACCGACGCGCGCAATGCTCAAGAACATGGTGCCTCTTGCAGTGCTCGATCGCGTTGCTGGATCGGATACGATGGCCAAGGCGACTGTCGGGGTCATGAGGCAGACCGTGATGCGCAACGCCGAGGACAGCGCAACCCAGATGTTGGGGGAGCTCATAAGTCAATGCGAGCGGGGGCCTGCGCGCCTGCGCTTGCTCAAGGAGGTGACCACCGCTGGCACGGGCGTTCACGCGGCGGCCTACTTCATGGTCGTTTTGCCGCCGGAGGCACAGGAGCCCCTACCGGTGTGGGTCTGCAGCGTCACAGTGCGTGAGGGCTTGAGCATCATCTTTCTGGCGCAGACTACCGAGGCGCGCTACCCGGAGGTGCGGGCCGATTTCGAGAAGATTGTGGAGAGCTTCCGCTGGTTGTGATGCACTTTTCATTTGCCTGGAAGATGAAGAGGAGGTGGCTTGATGATTGTGCTGACGGACATGGATACGCGGCGCTCTTTCCTGCGCAAGCTGGCAGCTGGCGGCTTGGCAGCGTCCCTGGCCTTCCCACTGCGCAAGGCTCTCTCCTCGTGGAGCCTGGATGCCAGTGCCTTGAGCCGTCCCGATGGCGGCTCCCCTGAGGACGAGGATTACTGGCGACTGGTGCGGGAGCACTTTCCCTTGACCACTGAGCGCACCTATTTCAACAACGGCGGGCTTGGTCCTTCACCCCGCATAGTCCTTGAGACCTACCGGGAAGCTTGTTTGCGTCTTGAGAAGATTTGTGAGACCGGCCACGAAGAGGTCGGTGCGGTGCGGGCCAAAGCCGCTTCCTTCTTAGGGTGCGAACCCACCGAGATCGCCTTTACGCGAAATACCACCGAGGGGATGAACATCATCGCCTGGGGGCTTCCCCTGCGCAAAGGGGACGAGGTGGTAACCAGCACCCACGAGCACCCGGGTGGCGCCATCCCCTGGCTGGCAGTGGCCAAGGAGAAGGGCGTAGTCGTGCGGCTCTTCGAGCCTGCGAAGACCAAGGACGAGAACCTCCGCATCATCGAGCGGAGTGTGACGCGCAAGACCAGGGTGCTGTCCCTGAGCCACATCACCTGCACGACTGGGCTCCTCTTCCCGGTGAAGGAAGTCTCAGCACTGTGTCGCCAACGCGGCATATGGCTGGTATTGGACGGAGCTCATCCGCCGGGCATGATTCCGGTGGACCTGCACGGCTGCGGCTGCGACTTTTACGCAACGTCTGGGCACAAATGGCTCCTGGGCCCCAAAGGGACAGGTCTGCTGTACATCCGCAAAGAGATGTCTGACGTGTGGCGGCCCACCTACGTGGGTGCCTATTCCGACGCCAAGTACGATTTGGACACCCTCACCCTCGAATACCGGCGCGAAGCCGAGGTGACCGAATACGGCACGCGCAACACGCCGCTCATCCTGGCGCTTGGCGCAGCCTTCGATTTCCTCGGCGCCATAGGCATGCCTCGCGTGGCAGCGCGCGGGCGCTTTTTGGCGGAGCTTCTGAAGAAAGAGTTAGCGGCCACGCCGACTGTGGAGATCCTCACGCCGATGGAACAAGATTCGGCGGCCTCCATCGTCACCTTTCGTCCGACGGAGATGAAGACCAGCGCCCTCCTCGATGCCCTCAACAGAGAGGGGTTCAGGGTTCGCTCGGTGGGCGAGCACCGTTTGGACGCCGTCCGGGTCTCGGTGCACGTCTACACCAGTGTCGCGGAGGTAGAGCACTTCTGCCACACCGTGCGCCGCATTACCTCAGGTGCTTGAGTGGGGCGGCAGTTGCGCAACGGTGACGGCGCGCCCTTGCATACCGCCAATCCGGTTCTGTGGCGCCGCTGGAGCGCTCCGGGCGGCTACGCGGAGCTCGTGCGCGTGGGGGTGCCGCTCATCCTCAGCACGGGTTTCTGGAGCATTCAGCAGTTTGTTGACCGCATGTTTCTCTCCTGGTACTCGCCGGAGGCAGTTGCTGCCGCCTCGCCCGCTGGCCTTGTCGCTTGGACCATTGCCAGTGTCTTTGTGGGCACTGCCGCCTACGTGGACACTTTCGTGGCCCAGTACTACGGCGCCCGCCAATATGGTCGTATCGGCCCAGCGGTATGGCAAGGGGTGTACCTGACGGGGATAGCTGCGGTGGCAGGGGTAGGCGCTTTCCTCGTCGCAGAGCCACTTTTTGCCTTGACCGGACACCCGCCTGGCGTGCTTGCTCTGGAAGTGCGCTACTATCGAGTGTTGTCGCTGGGCATGTTCGCTCCGGTACTGGGCTCTGCTCTGTCAAGCTTCTTCAGCGGCAGGGGCGACACCTGGGTCGTCATGTGGGCGAGCGCCATCGCTACTCTCACCAACGTCGTGCTGGACTATGCGTTGATCTTTGGCAAATGGGGCATGCCCGAGTTGGGGATCACCGGCGCGGCTCTGGCCACGGTCGCCTCAGGATTGGTGGCGGTGGCAGTCTACGCCGTGCTTTTCCTTGGCCAGCAGCACGACGGGGAGTTCCGTACCAGGAGAGGGTGGCGCCCGGAGGGAGAGTTGTTCAAGAGGCTGTTGCGCTTTGGCCTGCCCAGTGGCATGCACTTCTTCTTGGATATCCTTGGCTTCACCGCTTTTGTCATCATTGCCGGCCGGCTGGGTACTGCGGAACTGGCTGCCACCAACATCGCCTTCAATATCAACTCGCTGGCCTTTATGCCGCTCTATGGCATCGGCATTGCCGTGTCCATCCTGGTCGGACAGTGGATCGGAGCTGACAGGCCAGACCTTGCCGAAAAGAGCACTTGGTCTGGATTCCACCTAAGTGCTGCCTACATGACGCTGTTTGCCTTCGGGTACCTGGTATTCCCGCGGGTATTTCTGAGGCCGTTCGCCGCCCAGGCCGATGCTGCGCAGATGGCACGGGTGTTTGCCACCGCCGTGGTCCTCCTGCGCTTTGTGGCTGCTTACTCCCTTTTTGACGCCATGAACGTCATCTTCGGCTCGGCGATCAAAGGGGCGGGAGACACGCGCTTTGTGGCACTGGTCAATGTGGCCCTGTCGTGGGCAGTGATGGTCATTCCCAGCTATGTGGCGGTATCCGTGTTCGGCAAAGGTCTGTTGACCATGTGGGGTGCGGCAACTCTCTACATCATGCTGGTTGGCCTCACATTCCTCCTCCGCTTCTTGCGCGGCAAGTGGAAGTCGATGCGGGTAATAGAGGTGCCGAGAACAGGGGTGTTGCGCGTGCCGGAAGGTTGCCACGCCCCAGAAGGTCTACTGGGGGCTTTGCCCGCAGGGACCACCGAGGAAGGAAGGGAGGGATTGCCCCGGGTAGCGGGCTCGAACGGGTCAGGGAACTGAAAAAAGCTTGGAGACAAAGGTGAAGAGGAAGTTCATCGTCTTGTCGGGGCCATCTGGTGTGGGCAAGACGCCGCTCCTCAAGGCCCTGCGCCGCATGCACCCAGAGGTGGCATTTGGCACGCTCATTCTCTACATTAGCCGGCAGCCTAGACAAGGTGAGAAGGACGGCGTGGACTCTTATTTTCGCACGGAGGAGGAGATTCGCTCCCTGCCCGCAGGACGCTTCCTTGTGGGCAAAGGGCGAGTAGTCTGGCAGGCCTTTGATCTGTTCGAGGTCCAGCAGGTCCTGCGAGCCAAGCCGCTGGTTGTCGTCGAAATCTATCCGACTCTGGGTCGGAAGCTCATGTCCCACCCCGCAGTACAAGGACTCCTCGGGGAATTCGAAGTCAGAACCGTCTTCCTTTCGCCTTTGCACCAGGATGAGCTCGATGCGCTGGCTGCCGGGTTCCCGAGTCACCGGGAGGCTTTAGCGGCGGTCATGCTGCCGAAATTAGTGCAGCGCTCCTTGCAGCAAGGCAAGCTCCTCACCCTCGCGGAGCTGGATGACCTGCGCGCCAGGGCGCTCAAGGCGTTAGAGGAAGTGGAGATGGGGCGCGACTACACCGACGTCATTGTCAATCACGACGGCGAGGATTCGGTCAACTGGCGCTTTACACCACCCATTGGCGATGCGGGTCGCACCCTCCGGAAATTTGTAGAGACCATCGTGGAGTGAAAAGGGCCTCGACGGCCACTTGCGGATTGGAGGAGCATGGATAAGCAGATTGTCGTGGTGCCGCGCGAAGAGTTGTTTCGCGAGTTCTGCTTTCAAGGGTTTTTGCCTGCGCACAGGTACGACTTCGAGGCGAGGGTGCGCCGCTATCTTGGCTACGCCATTCGCTCGGTGGCAGAAACTGATCCTTCGCTGAAGCAGCCCATTGCCTACTGCCTTATCGTCAATCCGGCCAAAAGACTGGTCTTTGCCTACCGTCGGGCGACCAGGAGCGAGGACTATCAGGAAACCAGATTGCAGGGGAAGTGGTCGTGGGGCGTAGGCGGCCACATGGAGCGATATGACCTGGCCGCGCATCCGGTGCGGGCGAGCATGTTGCGTGAATTGAGCGAGGAGGTGGACATCCCAGGCGAGGTGGAGGTGAGCGTGGTTGGCTACATCAACGACGACAGCAATCCTGTTGGACAGGTGCACTTTGGCATCTTATACAAAATTGCTACGCGCGCGAGCCGTGTGTCGCCAAAAGGTGCCGAGATGGCTTGGGGAGGGTTCGTGGACCTGGCGCGGGTGGAGGAGATTTTGGAGGCCCCGGAATGCGACGTTGAGACCTGGTCACGTATTGCCATGCCGGCTTTGCGCGAGATACTCGCGCCGCGCAGTTCCCGATCCTGACTGCGCTTGCGCCTTCATTGTAACGGGGAGCGTGCAAAGGTTGATGAATCATTTCTTGTTGCGGCGCATCTAATGCTCGGCGTCTGAAATTGGTCTACGGGGCCATAGGGGTGTGAACGATGGAATGCGTCTCCAGAATGGCAGGGCACAGGAGTGCGACGAAAAATGGATCTTCTCTGGTTAGTACTGATCGCGGCAGGCTACCTAGTGCTGATGAGGTTTGTGCTCCCTCGCTTTGGAGTGCCCACGTGAATGTCCAAGGCATGCGGTGTTCCGGCGGAACGCGTGGTGCAAGACAAGGGCGAAAAGGAAGACGCGGCAGGAAAGGGAGAAGCCGAGCAGGCTCGAGTTGGTGAGAAGAGGAAGTAGGTGTGCCCATCTACGAATACCAATGTCGACTCTGTGGTCATGTGTTTGACGTGCTTCAGAGAGTAGGCGAGAGTGGCGAACATCTGCGCTGTCCACGCTGTGGTGCGGACAAAGCGACGCGCATCTTTTCCCCATTTGCCCAGAGCGGCAAGGAATCGGTAAGCAGCGCAGGCAGCTGTGCTCCTCGGGGCGGATTTTCCTGAGGCGGGTAGTGGGTGGCCGTGTGCCACCAGGCAAATGGTAGCCATCCTTCCCCAAGTCTGGGTGCGTGCACGCAACAGGTGTGCGCCGATTACCTTCTTTCCAGAAGCCGAGTGAATCTCCCAGAGGTCGCCCAAGGCGCAGGCCACGTCTCCTTCACTTCGCATGTCTCACCCTTTGAGCAGGAAAAGGCTTGATTTTTACACCCAAGTTGTTTACTTTGGTGCTGGCAAAAGCTCCCGTCTCCAGGAAGGAGGGTTTGCAGCGACGAACGTGTTGGTGGTGCAAGGGAGTTGCTGGTGGCAACGGACTCCGTCTGCCCGCGGTAGCGCCGGGTAGGCCCAATCCGGGGAGGGACCTATGCCTATCAACGCCGTCCTTTTCGACGTGGGGAACACTCTGGTGTACGAGCACGAAGACTGGCGCACGCTGGAGCGCGAGGGGGTCGAAAGGCTCATGTTGACCCTCCGTGGCCACGGCATGACTGTGGACGAGGCGCGCCTGCCGGACGTCTTGCTGCGCATCCGCGAGGAGAACTTTGTCCGGGCACGGGAGAAGGGCAAGGAGATCACCGCTGCCGAAAGCATCAGTGCCGCACTCCAGGAGGTCGGGGTAAAGGAGATCTCCAAGGACCTGGTGAGCCTCTGCGTGGAGGCCCATTTTCATCCAGAGGAGGAGCGCAGTCGGCTCCTCCCGGGTGTTGAAGAAGGACTGCGCGCCCTGTTCCACCGCGGTTTTCAGCTGGCAGTGGTCTCCAATGCCACCTCGGCGTTGGTGGTGCGAAGGATTCTCGAGATGCACGGCATTCTGCACTGGTTCAGGGCGTGCATCGTCTCCGCAGAGGTGGGCTACCGCAAGCCGCGCCGGGAGATCTTCGAACTTGCCTTGAACGCCGTGGGCTCTGCGGCGCGCAATGCCGTGTTTGTGGGCGACCGACCAGATATCGACATCCAAGGTGCGCACAGTGCGGGACTGCGGACCATAATGCTCAAGGCCGTAAGGCAGGAAGGCCCCGCATTGGATACTACTCATGCAACCTGGGTTGCCACCACCTTTCCCGAAGTGGTGGACATTTTGACCAGGACGCAGGAGAAACAGGGAGAACGCGCTCGATGAGAAGGTTGTCAATCGCCTTGGCCCTCTTGGTTGCCCTTTTGGGCCGCCTCCATGCCTCCCAGGTGGGCGATGTGGTCGCTTCTTTCCCTACGCCCGGTCCGTGCCCCACTGGGCTTGTGTGGGACGGCAAATACCTGTGGTTAGCCGATCGCAAGACGGACACCATCTACAAGATGACGGCAGAGGGCAAGGTGGTCGGGACCATCCCCTCGCCGGGTTACTGGCCCATGGGCTTGGCCTTTGACGGCACCCACCTTTGGAACGTTGACCTCGGCGAAAAGAAGCTTTACAAGATCGACCCCACCGACGGCACCATCCTGGCGGCGCTCGACGCACCTGGGCCATCCCCCAGCGGCCTTGTCTGGGATGGGACTTCGCTCTGGCTTTCCGATAACAAGGACGACAAGGTGAGTCGCATCAGCACCGAAGACGGCACGGCGATCGTTTCCTTTCCGGCTCCTGGCGGTGAAGCGCAGGGCCTTGCCTTCGATGGCAGGTACCTATGGCTGGCAGACCGCAGCGTCGACGAGCTGTACATGATGACTCCCGAACAGGGTTACGTGCTGTGGGTGGTGAAATCGCCTGGCCACTTCCCCACTGGCCTCGCATGGGACGGCACCCACCTGTGGTGCGCCGACTTTGAGTCGGACAAGGTTTTCCGCATTGATGTCGAAGGTAAAGAGCCTCTGCTGCGAACGAACGAACGGCATGCCATCGTCGAGTACACCCACCAGCTGCGCAACTACGGACCAGGCAGGATCAAGAGCGCGGATGTCTACATCGCTTTGCCGCGCAGCCGCGACTCCCAGCAGCTCGAAGGCCAGCCGGAATTTCTCCCGAAGCCGTTGGGCACCGTCAGCGACCGCTGGGGGCAGGTCTTTGCCCATTTCCGTAACGAGAATCTGCCGCCGGCGCGCACCGAGACCGTCACCATGAAGGTGAAAGCCCGCATCTGGGAGGTCTTCTACTATGTGCGACCCGAGCGGGTGGGCTCGTTGGAAGAGATTCCTGCCGATATCAAAGAGCGCTACTTGGTTGATGGGACAAAGTACTGCCTCACCGACCCACTCATTCAGCAATCGGCGCGCGAGGCAGTTGGCGATGAGCAGAATCCCTACTGGATTGCGCGCAAGATCTACCATTGGCTGATGGGGAAAATGTACTACGAACTTGCCGGAGGCTGGAACGTTGCCCCCGAGGTATTGCGCCGCGGCAACGGCTCCTGCTCGGAGTACAGTTTCGTGTACATTGCCCTGTGCCGGGCTTCCGGCCTGCCGGCGCGCTATGTGGGTTCGGTGGTGGTGCGAGGCGACGACGCCAGCATGGATGACGTCTTCCACCGGTGGGTCGAAGTGTATTTGCCTGGCTATGGGTGGATACCGGTCGACCCGAGCGGCGGCGACCAGGAATCGCCACGCGCGCAGGCCCTGTACTTTGGCCATCTGGCGAACAGGTTTCTCATCACCACCGAGGGTGGCGGCGATTCGGAGTATTTGGGGTGGACGTACAATTCCGCAGAAACTTGGACAGCGGAAGCAAAGTGTAAGGTGGTGGTCGAAAACTTTGCCGACTGGAACCCAATTCGTTGACGGCAAAGGGGAGTGCGCATTGTGCCGTGAGGTGTGGAGTAGATGACCCAAATCCTTGAGGCGCGCAAGGGGAACATTACCCCAGAGATGCGCGCCGTGGCTGCACAGGAAGAGATTGACCCCGAGCTCTTGGCCACCCGCATCGCCGCAGGGGAAGTCGTACTTCTCAAGAACAAGAAGCACGCGATCGACAAGCTCTGCGGGGTTGGCAAGGGGCTGCGTACCAAGGCAAATGCAAACATCGGCACCTCCTCTGACGTGGCTGATGTGGAGCTGGAGGTGGAGAAGGCGAGAGTGGCCCTCGCGGCGGGTGCCGATACCATCATGGACCTCAGCAGCGCTGGCGACCTCGACCGCATCCGTTCCGCTGTCATGGCGGCAGCTCCTGTGCCCATCGGCACGGTGCCCATCTACCAGGCGGCCATCGAGAGTGCGGCCCGCAAGGGGGGCATCGTCCACATGACGGTGGACGACCTGTTTGCTGTGTTGGAACGGCAGGCAGAGCAAGGAGTTGACTTTTTCACCGTCCATTGCGGGGTGACCCTGAGCGCCTTGGAGCGACTGCGCAAGGAGGGAAGGGTGACGGACATCGTCAGTCGCGGCGGGAGTTTTCATGTCACCTGGATGGTGGCCAACGGCCGCGAGAATCCGCTGTACGAGCATTTCGACCGGCTGCTTGCCCTGGTCAAACGCTATGACATCACGCTCAGCCTGGGTGACGGCTTTAGGCCGGGGTCTCTGGCGGATGCGACAGACCGCGCCCAGGTGCAGGAGCTTGTCACGCTGGGTGAGCTGGCCAAGGTCGCCTGGGATGAAGGGGTGCAGGTGATGATCGAAGGCCCGGGTCACTTGCCGTTGGCAGAGGTGGAGGCCAACGTCCTCTTGGAGAAGAAGCTCTGCCATGGAGCACCGTTCTACGTGCTTGGGCCTCTGGTGACCGATATCGCCCCAGGCTATGACCACATCGTCTCGGCGATGGGCGGTGCCATTGCCGGTGCGGCAGGAGCCGACTTTCTCTGCTATGTGACCGCGGGCGAACACTTGCGCTTGCCCACTGTACAGGACGTGCGGGAGGGGGTCATCGTGACGCGCATCGCCGCCCATGTGGCGGACATTGCCAAAGGGATTCCCGGTGCCGCCGAGTGGGATAAGGCAATGGCGCGGGCGCGCAAGGCTTTAGACTGGGAGCGGCAAATCGCACTCGCCATTGACCCTGAGACCGCACGGCGTGCACGCGAAGAATGCCCACCTGAGCAGAATGACGTCTGCACGATGTGTGGCGAGTACTGCGCGCTGAAACTCGTCACCGAGACCCTCGGCCAGAAGGACTGACCGGCTATGCCCCACTGGGCCCTGCGGCTCGACGTCGCCATCTTTTACCTGGTCAACGTGCGACTCGCAAGTCCCCAGTTCGATGTCATCATGCCCTTCCTCACTGACATCGACAACTGGCGACTGGTCATTGCCCTGGGGTTGCTTGCACTCCTCATTCTTGGCGGCAAGAAGGGCAGAATTTGCGCCCTCTTGCTCATCGTCACGATCACCCTCACTGACCAGACGAGTAGCAGTCTAATCAAACCGCTTGTTGAGCGAGCGCGGCCGTGCAGCGCGCTTCCGGGGGTACGGCTCCTGGTTGGTTGCTCTGGCGCCTTTTCTTTCCCTTCCTCACACGCCACCAACCTTTTTGGTGCAGCCTCACTCCTCTCGCGCTTCTATCCTGCGCTCTGGCCCATCTTCTTCACGATAGCCACCATGGTCGCGTATTCGCGCACTTACGCGGGCGTCCACTATCCGTCGGATGTGCTCGGCGGTGCCCTCCTTGGTGTGCTCTGCGCCTGGCTGGTCACTGCCTCGACGCGTCCTTTGGTCTCCCGCATCCTGCGACAGGGATAGCCGCTTTCCCCTCTCCTTGCCTGACAATCCAGTCCCACAGGAAGGAACTCGCCCTCCTCGCGACGGCTTTCCCAACCGCGAGGAGGCTCCTGCCCTTCAACATGTCGTGCCCATCGCCATGAACTTCGCAATATGTTGATATTTTGCTTGACATTTTGCCTGGAATTCGTTATATTTCGCGCAAACGGCGGGGAAGACCAGTGGGGCCCACGAAGGGCAGCTGGACAGGGACGAGGTGGATGGTGCTGCGAGCCTGGATAGAGAGCTGAGGTCCGGGTCAAAGCACGCCATTTGGTGCGCACTTGGCGTTGCACTGGAGAGGTGAGGCGAACGGGGATCGGCTGGTGGTGGAGAGGACGTCAGTCCTCGCTGGGAAATGGGAGGGGTAGATCCCGTCATGAGAGCGCAAGAGAGGGTGCAGAGAGCCACACGTGACCTCGTCGTGGGGGCAGGTGTAGTGCTGGCGGTGCTCATCTGGTCATGCACACCGGCCCCGAGAACATATTGGCCCCAAGCCAACAGCGGCGAGCGACCGTACCGCGGGAGCCTTTTTGGCCCCAGTCCGAGCAGAAGTAGGGTTCAGGAGGGACTCTGTTCATGGGTGGGGAAGGAATTCGAGGGCAAGCGAATGAGTAACGGCGAGCCCTACGAGCCGCTGGAGATGACGGCGGCGCATCGCCATCTTCGCATGGGCACCGTCGTGCGGGTGACCAACTTGAACAACGGCCGAAGCGTGCGGGTGGTCATCAAGGATCGTGGCCCATGGGTTAACGGCCGCCTCATCGACGTCTCCTACGGCGCAGCACATCGGCTTGGCATGGTCACCCAGGGGGTTGTGCCGGTGACGGTAGAGGTCATCGGCGACATTCGCGACCCAAACGTCACGGTGGATGAGCGCCTGGTGGAAGCCACGCCCAAGCAGTCTGAGTGGCTGGGGAAGGCGGTGCAAGGTTTTGAACGACTCGTCGATTGGGTCTTGAGCAAGAACTGACTGACCCCGTGCATGCGCGAACTGGGGTAGTCACGGTAAGGACGCGCTCACTTACATAGCCTGAAGAGGAGAAGACGCTCTTGCTGTTCAAGAACTTGCTGAAGCGGACATTTCACAGGAGTGAGCACCGTATGGAAAAGGGCAAAGTGAAGTGGTTTAGCAAGACCAAGGGCTACGGCTTTATCACCCGCGAAGGGGGTGGAGACGTCTTCGTGCACTACAAGGCCATCGTGGGCGAAGGGTTCAGGGCCCTGGAGAAAGACCAGGAGGTTACTTTCGAGATCGAGGAGGGACCGAAGGGACCACAAGCCGCCAACGTGCGAGTCGCGTGAGTTGTCTTCAACGCCGGTCGCGGCCTCGGCATTGCCGAGGCCGTTTTTCGTTCCAGGCCTCGGAAGAGCACCGCTTCAAGCCCGAAGTGCCCGCTAAGACCACCATCGGCACAGTTTCCCTTCCAGAACGGCCTGTTCAGCTGCTAGCAGAGCCTGTTTCGTGCCGAGGTCCCACCATGGCGTGCTGCCAAGATCGTAGGCCAGAATCGGATGCTCGGGGCAAAGGCGCACTTCCGCGTCGATGATGGAGAACGGGGGTCTCTCGGAAAGGAGGCAGAGCAGGGCCGGGGATATCACCTGAACACCGTTATAGCCGACCCATCTCACCGGGCCTTCCGGTTCTCTCGCCAGGGGGTAGCCCTTTCTGCCGCATAGCCTCCCAGAGGAGTCGACGACCAAGGCTCGTGAAGTGGGACGGTCCTGCACGGCCAGCGACGCCACAGCACCGTGGCTGCGATGGAAGGCCAGGAGATCAGACAGGTCCATCTCGAAAAGTATATCGACGTTGTGCAGAAAGAAGGGTTCCTCGCCCGCGAGAAACCACGCTGCCTTCTGCAAGCCGCCGCCCGTGCCGAGGATGACTGGCTCATAGGAGAACTCGATGCGAATGCCGAAACCGCGGTGTGTTCGCACGTAGTCCACAATCATGTCTGCCAGGTGGTGCACATTGATGATCACCTGGTCTACGCCCGCCTGGATGAGACGTCTGATAACGATTTCCAGCAGCGGGGTACCGCAGAGTTCCACTAAGGCCTTCGGACGATGCTCAGTGAGGGGCCGCAGGCGTGTGCCCAGACCGGCCGCCAGAATCATCGCTTTCATCCCTGGCCCTTTCCCAGAGTCAGGTGGCGTATTTCGACGCTCACGCCTGCCTGCCGGAGATGCGCGGCCAGCGACTCGGCACAAAAGACCGAGCGATGCTGTCCCCCTGTGCAGCCGAACGCCACCATCAAGTGCTCAAACCCGCGCGCTGTGTAGTTGGCTACTGCCATGTCCACCAGGGCAAAGACGTGGCGGAGAAATTCCTGTACCTCGGGGCGTTCTTCTAAGTATGACCTCACCTCCGTGCTCAGGCCGTTCACCGCGGCAAACGCCGGGTCACGACCAGGATTGGGCAGCAGGCGACAGTCGAACACAAACCCGCCGCCGTGCCCGTAGGGGTCTGTGGGTATGTCGTCGCGCACGTAGCTAAAGCTCGCGAGGTACACCGTCAAGCCACCGGCCATTTACGTCCCTCGCAGCTCGACATCTTTGACCAACTCCTCGTACACCCCGCGCAAGGTCGGTAGCTGGCGCAGGAGGGGAAAGTCCATTTCCAGCATCAACTCGAGATTGCGGATCGCATACGGCACGCTGCGGAAAAAGTGCTTCTTGCCCTTGACGACGCTGAGATAGCCGTAGGCGCCAAAGGCCTGCATCATCCTAATCAGGACAAAGCCGCAAAAGTAGTGCAGGAAGCGTTGCCGGTCGATCGGCGCGAACTGCTGCACCCAGTCAAGATAGTGGGCCAGCAGCTCCTGGCGGACCGGCTCGGGGATGTCGGCCTTGGCATCGTAGAGTAACGAGGCGACATCGTACTGCAGTGCGCCGCGTCTTCCCGACTGGTAATCGATGTAATAGGGCAAGCCGTCGACGATCATCACGTTGCGCGATTGCAAGTCGCGGTACATGAAGTAGTCGCGCGGTTCCTCCAAGAGGAAAGCGCGCAGCTGGCGAAAGTCGCGCTCCAGGGCCGACCAGTTGAGGTTGCCCTTGTAAAAGACCTCCAAGAAGCGATGTCGGAAATAGTGCAGGTCCCACGCCATGGAGTCTTCGCCGAACTCCCGATGTTGATGGCAGAGGTTGTAGTCAATGCTCTTGCCTGCCACGATCTGAAATAGCGGGAGGTCCTCCAGCACTTTGCGGTACATCGCCACAATGCGCGGAGAGAAGCCTTCCTTCTCCCGAATGCCGACCATCCAGTCGAAGAGCGTCCAATCCCCCAGGTCCTGCTCCAAGTAGACTCCCTGGGAGAGGTCCTCTGCGTAGATGGCAGGAACGCGGAGGCCATGGTCGGCAAAGTGGCGGCTGAATTCCAAGAAGGACTCGTTGAGGGCGTGGTCTTCGCTCCAGATGCCAATCACCGACTGCCTGTCGTCGGCCAGGCGGAAGATGTGGCGGTCTGAGCCGTCGCCCTTGAGTTGCACGATCGTCAGCGGCTGCCGGCCGTAGGTTCTCTCATATAGTCGGGCAAGCTGTTCCATGCTCGTTGGGTCTGATTCCTGTCTGAGAATTGACGCCGGCAAATCTACGCATTTCTCGTCAAGAATCAAAGACCTTTTTCGGAGCGGCCACTGGTCGGTGCCCGGGCTAGGGCCGTGCCTGGTGAAAGAGAGCCAAATCTGTTCGGCGCGCTGCAAACTCAGGATGTTTGGAGACGTCAGGTATCTTCCCCCATCACCATTGCAGAAATCCGTTGATTTTTCCCTGGGGAATGCTACCTTTAGGGTGTGCAGAAAGAGCCCCCAAATAGCCGGCGTGCCCTGCTCTACGGCGGTGTTGACCCCAGCGGCAGTCCGCTGCGACCAAGCGGGGTGGCAATCCTCGATGACCGGCTTGGCGTGATAGCCGCGGAGACTCGCTTCGACGACGCCGAGCTCATCGCCTTCTTCGCGAGACATCGCTACGGCCTGTTTGCCGTTGGTCTTGATGGCCCGTGCGCTTTGCCGGTCGGGCTGCAAGAATGCTGTTTCCAAAGCGGGGAGCCGACCTGCAGCCACGAGCAGCCCGAGGGGCGAAGGGGCCGCCTCTGCGAAAGGGAGCTCGCCCGACGGGGGATCGGCTGCTTCTTCACGGTGAAAAGGAGCTTTGCCAAGAGTTGGGTGCTGCGCAGCATTGGGCTGTATCGCCAGCTGCGCGGGGCAGGTTTCGTGGTGCACGAGGTCTACCCGTACGCCAGCAAGCGCCTGCTCTTCGGTCCGCAAATGGCGGCCAAGCAAACCAGTGCCGGCCGCGTACTACTCGCGTCCGCGCTCACCCAGTTGGGGATTGTGCTCCCCCGACAGCAGCTCAGCCATCACGAGCTGGACGCGATCGTGGCCGCCCACACGGTCTATCTCCTTGCCCATGGACGTGCGGAGCTGGTGGGCGATGCCCAGGAGGGCTACATCGTGATTCCAGGGGGAGTGGCGAAACCATGACGAGCTGGTATCGCGAGCTGTTCGAGCGGCTCGGAGTTCGTTACCTGGACTATCGGTTCACGCAAGGAACCGAGCAAGAGGTCACTTTTCTCACCGAACAGCTGCGCCTGCACCCGGATGAGCGCATCCTGGACCTTGCCTGCGGGGCGGGCCGGCACTCGATAGAGTTGGCGCGACGTGGCTTCCGGCCGGTGGGGGTAGATCTGTCGGCGCGCATGCTGCAGGTGGCGCGAGCCTGCGCCCGCCAACACGATGCCAAGGTGCACCTGGTCCGTGCCGACGCCCGGGCGTTGCCTTTCGCCGGAAACTTCGACGTGGCCTTTTCCCTGTGCGAAGGGGCATTCGGCATCTTGGAAAGCGATGCGGACAACCGCCGGGTGCTCTCCGAAGTCCATCGCGCTTTGCGCCCGGGCGGCAGGTTCCTCCTCAACGCGCTGCATGCGGCCTTCGCTTTCCGGCGTCCCGAAGGTGACGAGCACCTGGACGTGGAGAGATGCGTCGGCTACTGGACTGAGCGGGGCGTTGACGAGCAGGGCAGAGAGTTCAGCCTCGCCTGTTCAAACCGCTATTACACCTGCCCGGAGATCAAGTTGCTTTTGGAGATGGCTGGCTTCGAGGTGGTGGAGATCTGGGGCGCGCTTGCCGGGAGTTTCGAGCGTCGGCCGGTGCGCCTGGATGACTTTGAGATGCTGGTGTTAGCCCGTAAGCCCGCCGTGGGGAAGGCTGAGTAGACTGTTGGTGCGGCCCCGAGAATGACCTCTCCACAGAGGACGCGTCGTAGGCAAGAAGGAGGGAAACGGTGCAAGGCAGGCTTTTGCTGATGGGCTCTGTACGCACGAGGGGTGTGCTGTTGCTCGTGGGCGCTTTTCTCTTTTGCGCTGCCTCGCCAAGCCGAGGCCAGGAGGCCGTGTTCGACCAGCGTCACCTGTGGGAGGTGCACCCCCGGGTGAGGGTGGCGCCGGAGCGGCCACAGGAGCTCCGCCACGCGGAGCTTTGCCTCATCCTGCGCCAGTTGGTGCGGTCGTCGCCGGACCTCCAGCTCGAGGAGGTAGGCCGCTCAGTGGAAGGGCGGGCCCTGCATCTGGTCCGCGCAGGACGTGGCCCGCAGCGCGTGCTGCTCTGGTCGCAGATGCACGGCGATGAACCAACGGCTACTGGCGCCCTGCTGGACGTGCTCTCCTACCTGTCCCAGCATCGCAGGGAGCCTTTCGTGGCGCGCACGCTGGAGGGGGTCACCATCTTAGCGATGCCCATGCTCAATCCCGACGGGGCCATGCGGGCACAGCGGCGCAACGCGCTGGGCATCGACATCAACCGGGATGCCCGCGCGCTGCAGACGCCTGAGGGACAAGCGCTGAAAGCCGTGCGGGAGCGCTATCAGCCCCAGTTCGCCTTCAACCTGCACGACCAAAGCGGCAGGAGGACGGTGGGAGGCAGCGGCAAATTGGCAGCAGTGGCACTTCTTGCCCCGCCGTTTGACTGGGAAGAGAGCGATAATCCGGTGCGGGTGCGCGCCAAAAAGCTGGCCGCAGTCATTGCCCAGGGCCTTGCACCTTTCGTCTACGGCCACATCTCCCGCTACGACGCCGGCTTCATGCCCCGGGCATTCGGCGACGCAATGCAGGCATGGGGCACGAGCACGGTCCTCTTGGAAACGGGCGGATGGTACAGAGATGACCCCCAGTTCATGGTGCGGCTCAACTTCGTGGCGATTCTCACGGCGCTGCACGCCATTGCAACCGGGGCCGTCGAATTGGCCAACCCCGCCCTGTACGATGCCCTCCCCGAGAACGGTGACCCTCTCTACGACCTCTTGGTGATGGACGCACTGGTGTGGGATGGCGTCCATGACCAGACTTTCCGCGGCGACCTTGCCATCAACTTTGACGCCGCGGGGAAAGCAGGAAGCGACACACTGGGCGTGATCGCCGACATCGGTGACCTCGACGGTATTGCCGCTAAGGATACCGTAGATGCCAGCGGCAAGGTGGTCGTGCCTGGGTTCTTCGCCGTGGTGCAAGGCGCCGAGCAGGTCTCGCTTGCGGATTCGCTGCGTGCGCTTCTTGCTGCAGGCTGCACTTCGGCGATCTGCGCCGCCCCGGTGCAGAGTGCCGGCCAGTTCCTGACGCGACTTGCCTCCGAAAAGTACATGCCGACGAATGTGGGCGTGGCGGTCTACGCCAATGCTTTGGATGTGAACGATACCTGCGCGGCTTTGCGACTTGCCGCCTGTCTGGCCAACGGGGCGCTGGGTGTCGTGGCGAACGACGACACAGCGGCCAAGCCAGGCGGTCTTGGGCAAGAGGTCGTGCGCTGGTTTGGTCGAGCGGTTGTAGGCGCGGAGAAGCTTCCTTTCCCCGCGGCAGCGCCGCCAGCTACCTGGGAGGGCCTGAGAGCACGGACCTCGACCGTGGCCGAGGCCTTTCACCTTCCCGACCGGGTTTCCATTGCCGTGGGGAAGGTCGCCGACCTGACCTTGCTGAAGCTTCCCGCAGGAGCCCTCCCGCAAGGGCTCGCCACCGCGCAGGTGACGCAGGTGCTGGTCGGTGGCAGACTGGTGTGGGAGAACGGTCGACTCCTGCGCGCTGACGGAGGGCGACTTCTGGCCAGAGTTGGCGCTGGCCAGCACTGAGCTTCCGCAGCGCCGCCCCGATGCGGTATAGGGGGATGTCCCTAATGTGAGCGGAACCGCCGGCAAGGCAACAAACCAATTGACTTTTAGAATGGCGTTTTGTAAATTGACATCCGTTTCTCCGAGGAGGCTCACAGGTGATCGATGGCGTGAAGCTCAAGCGGTTGCGTGTCATCCCAGATGAACGCGGCCGCCTCATGGAGATGCTGAGGGCTGACGACGAGATGTTCTCCAAGTTCGGCCAAGTCTACATGACCACCACCTACCCCGGCATCATTAAGGGGTGGCATTACCACAAGCTGCAAGAGGACAACATCGTCGTCGTGAAGGGGATGCTGAAAGTGGTGCTTTACGACGACCGCCCAGATTCGCCCACCCGGGGCGAGGTGAATGAGTTCTTCATCGGAGAGCACAACCCGGTCCTGGTACATGTCCCTGTCGGGGTGTTGCACGGCTGGAAGTGCATTGGCGAGGATGAGGCGATCGTGGTGAACACGGTGACCGAGCCCTACAACTATGCTCAACCGGACGAGTACCGCCTGCCGTTCGATTCGCCTCAGGTGCCGTACAATTGGGACGTCAAGATGGGCTAACTGACGAGGGAAATCTCGCCCATGACCACGTACTTGGTGACTGGTGGAGCCGGCTTCATTGGCAGCAACTATGTGCACTTTCTGCTCCGCACCTATGACGACGTGCGCGTCATCAACCTGGACAAACTCACCTATGCGGGCAATCTGAACAACCTCCGCGACGTGCAAAGTGACCCGCGCTACCGGTTCGTGAGGGGAGACATTTGCGACCGCGCTCTGGTCAGCCAGCTAATGAAGGGGGTGGATGTGGTGGTCAACTTTGCCGCCGAGAGCCACGTGGACAGGTCAATCGGTGCGCCGGATGACTTTATCAAGACAGACGTTTTTGGCGCCTTTGTGCTGCTGGAGTGTGCCCGCGAGCATGGCGTGCAAAAGTTCATCCAGATCAGTACGGACGAAGTGTATGGGAGCATCGAGCAGGGCTCGTTCACCGAGGAGTCGCCCCTCAAGCCGTCCAGCCCGTACTCCGCCTCCAAGGCTGGTGCGGATCGCCTGGCGCACTCCTACTTCGTCACCTACGGGCTGCCGGTGATCATCACGCGCTGCTCCAATAACTTTGGGCCGTATCAGTATCCGGAGAAACTCATTCCGCTGTTTGTCACCAATGCCCTGGACGACAAGGCGCTGCCCATTTATGGTGACGGCAAGAACGTGCGGGACTGGATCTACGTTGAGGACCATTGCGAGGCGATCGACCTCCTGGTGCACCGTGGCGGTGACGGGGAGACCTACAACATCGGCGCGGGGAACGAGAAGAACAATCTGGAAATCACGGCCATCATCTTAGAGGAGCTGGCCAAGCCGAAGGAGCTGATGACCTTTGTCAAAGACCGGCCTGGCCATGATCGGCGCTATTCGGTGGGCACAGAGAAGATCCGGGCCTTGGGTTGGCGGCCGCGCCACCAGTTTCGGGAGGCGATGGCCTCCACTATCAAGTGGTATCGCGACAACCGTTGGTGGTGGGAACCCCTCAAGAGCGGCGAGTATCTTGCATACTACCGGGCGCACTACCAGCGGGATCTGTAGACTCGCTGCTCGCGCCCAGTTTGTGGAGTGGAATGGTCATCCAGTTCGGTAGACCGCTCGACCATTCCATTCTTTTTGAGCGATGAGAAGAACGTTGCACGGACCCAACTACCACTGACTGGGGAGGAACAGATGCAGGACAAAATCGCGGACAGGACGGCAAAGATCGGCATCGTTGGTCTGGGGTATGTGGGACTCCCTCTGGCAGTGGAATTCGCCAAGAAGGGATTCCCGGTGGTGGGTATTGACAAGTCGGCGGCCAAAGTGGAAAAACTCAACCGCGGCGAGAACTACATTGACGATGTGGACGAGGCGGAGCTGGCCGCCTGCGTGAAAGAGGGCAAACTCACGGCAACCACTAGCTACGGGTGCGTGCCCGACTTGGACGTAATGTACATCTGCGTGCCGACACCTTTCACCGACAACAAGGGGCCTGATGTATCCTACATCGTCGATTCGGCCACGGAGATTGCCAAGGGGCTGCGCCGGGGACAATTGGTCATCCTCAAGAGCACGACTTTCCCGGAGACGACCGAGAAGATCGTGCAGCCGATTCTCGAAAAGACCGGGCTGAAAGTGGGAAAGGATTTCTATCTGGCCTTTTCGCCGGAACGGATCGACCCCGGCAACAAGAAGTTCACCACCGCCAATACACCCACGGTGGTCGGCGGCGTGACCAAGCGCTGCACGGAGCTGGCCTGCGCCATCACGGGACAGGTGGTCTCGCAAGTGGTTCCGGTTTCCAGTCCGCGCGTGGCGGAGATGGAGAAGCTGCTGGAGAACATCTTCCGGAGTGTGAACATCGCCTTGGTCAATGAGCTTGCCCGTCTGTGTGACCGCATGGGCGGCATCGACGTGTGGGAAGTCATCGAGGCGGCGGCAACCAAGCCGTTCGGTTTCATGCCGTTCTACCCAGGCCCCGGTATCGGCGGCCATTGCATCCTCGTGGACCCGTACTATTTGGCATGGAAGGCCAGGGAGTACGATTTTCACACCAATTTTATCGAGCTGGCGGCCGAGACGAACGAAGATATGCCCTTCTACGTCATGGGCATGGTGCGGCGCGTGCTGTGCGACCGCGGCATTGCTTTTGGCAAGGCAAAGATCCTCATTCTGGGCGTGGCCTTCAAGCGCGACATTGACGACGTGCGCAATTCCCCGGCACTCAAGGTGATGGAGCTGCTGGTCAACCGCGGTGCCAAGCACGTCTCGTACAACGACCCCTACGTGCCCAAGGTGGAGGTTGACGGCAAAGAGTTTCGCTCCGTGAAGCTGACCACGCAGGCCATCGCCGGGGCGGACTTGGTGCTGATTACCACCGACCATTCCTGCTACGACTATGAAATGATTGTCCGCCACGCCAAGAACATCGTCGACACGAGGAACGCGACGCGCAACGTGAAGGGCCGCGAGAAGAAAGTCACGCTTCTGGGCGGCGGAAGGCGGTTGTAGGCGCACTACCGGCAGGGTTAGGGGCCCTGTGGTTGCGTATTCCGGTCATCTCTGCATCGGCAATAGGGGGACATGTGGCAGACGGATTGTGAGAACCGGCAAAGTGGAGGAAGGTAGCGCAGCGAAACTGCCGAGGGAGGGTACCCTGCAGGACCTGATCGTGCGGTTGCTGAAGCATTCCGGGGCCTATGCTTTGGCCACAGTGCTCAACCGCGCGGTCAGTGTCGTGCTGCTCCCCCTCTATGCGCGCATGCTAGTCAAGGCCGAATTCGGCGTGCTGGAGATTCTCACCGTCACCTCCACTGTGGTGATGCTGGTGTTGCAACTGGGGATGGACTCGGCGCTCTTTCGCAGCGCCCTGTACCGGCTTGGGGTGGACAGGAGGGTCCTCACAAGCACCGCTCACTACTTCCTCGTGCTGACTGCACTGGTGGCGGTGGCGGTGCTCGTGACCCTGGCCGGACCGATATCTCGCCTGCTGTTCGGCGACATGGGCTACGGCTGGCTCCTGCGCTTGATCTTTGTGGGTGACTTTTTCCTGGTGTGCAACACCATTCCCATGGCGCGGCTGCGCATCGACGAAAAGTCGCTCAAATTTGCCCTGATTGCCAGCGCCAATTTTGTGCTGAGCATTTCGTTGAACGTCCTGTTCGTTGGGGTCCTCAAGCGGCGGGTGGAGGGGGCGGTGATGGCCAACACCCTGGCGGCGTTTTTCTTCGCGTGCATCTACCTGGCGGTGATTTGGCCTGAGCTGGGCCCGGCGATCTCCCTGAGGGAGCTGAAGGAGATGCTGGCCTATGGGCTTCCGCTGGTCCCTGCTGCCGCATGCAACATGGTGCTGATGATGTCGGACCGCTACCTGCTGCGTTTCTTAGCGGACTTTGAGCAGGTGGCGATGTACGCTGCCGCCACCCGCCTTGGGGTGATGATGATGCTCCTGGTGAGCGCCTTTCAGTTAGCGTGGCCGGCGATCTTTTTCCCCATTGCCAGGCGGCAGGATGGGCCGCGCACGTTCGCGCGCCTGTTCGAGTTCTTCATGCTGGGAGTGTGCACCTTCGCCCTTTGCCTGGCGGTCTTTGCCAGAGACTTGATGGAGCTGCTGGCCACCAAGAGCTACCTGCCGGGCGCGCGGGTGGTGCCTCTTCTTGTGGCTTCCTATGTGCTGTATGGCGTGTACTACTTCACCGCCATTGGGGTGCAAGTGAGGAAAAAGACCTTTTTTCTCCCGCTTGGCATCGGTATGGCAGCGGCGTTGAATTTGTTCTTGGGGTTGCATCTGGTGGCCCGTACCGGCATGATGGGTGCCGCGCTGGCGAAAGTGCTCGCCTACGCAGTGCTGGCGGCGGTGATGTGGACGATCTCGCAGCGGCTCTACCGCGTGCCGTACGACATGGGCAAGTTCGTTTTCCTCCTCGCAACAGGAGTGGGTCTGTTCTTTCTCAGCACGCTGACGCCGCCGCGCCTAGCAGTGATGCCGGTACTGGAGCGCCTGGCGATTGTGGGCGCGTTTCCTGGTGTGATGCTCCTCTGCGGATACGTGGAGCGCGGCACTGTGCGCCGTGTTGCCAGCGCCATCTCTTCAAGCATGGCAAGGGGCAGGGCGAGGACAGACCGTGCGCCGCGCGATTGGAGCGAGATAGGCTGATGGATGATGCTATCCCTCCTTTCTGGTCGTGAGCGGGGAGAGGGCAAAGACTCGCAGGCCGGGTGTGGGGCGCTGTTACTGAGGTAGCCGCATCTGTATACCGTTTCTGGAAAAGTAGCCCGCAATGCCGTGTGCGTGCTCTTGGGCAGAATCGCG
This sequence comes from candidate division KSB1 bacterium, assembly GCA_024655945.1. Lineage (NCBI taxonomy): Bacteria > Pseudomonadati > Candidatus Zhuqueibacterota bacterium. The sequence goes on along the minus strand of JANLFK010000002.1, from coordinate 361,706 downwards.
GTGTTGGGGCTGAACATGGTGACCATCGTCATCCTGGCACGGGCGTGGGGCGAGGAGATGTTCGGCATCTTTTCCTATGCCCTAGTGGTGGTAGGCCTGTTTGCCCTGCTGCCTGATTTTGGCATGCAGCCGGTGCTGATTCGCGAAATGGCGCGGCGACGCTCACAGGCGGGCCGGATTGTCGGGCTTGCCCTCTTCAGCAAAGCGGTGCTTGCGCTGATTGCTTTTCTGCTTTTGGCGGTTGCCGCAGCCGCCTTCTACCCCGAACCACGCCTGCGCATGGCCCTCGCCTGGCTCAGCCTGACCATCCTCATCTCGGCAAAGCTGAACACCCTGCGCGTGGTACTGGAGGGCGTCTTCCATGCCGATATGGACATGGGATTGCCGGTCGTCTTTCAGCTGCTCGATGGGGTGCTTCAGGTCGTCTTAGTGGGGGGACTGGTTCTGATCAAGGCGACGCCCGGCCAGGTAATTGCCGGCTACGTCTTTTCTAACCTGCCTGGCTTGGTGCTGACGCTGGCTTTTGTGCTGAAGCGGGTTCGTCCGCTCTTTTGCGTGGAGCGCGCCCAGCTGCGGTGGCTGTTCGAAGAGTCGTTCCCGCTGTTCCTCTACCTTGGCCTGACGATGCTGTACGAGCGCCTCGACGTGCTCTTTCTGAAATCGCTTTGGGGCGAAGCTGCCGTTGGGGTCTATTCGACGGCCTTCCGCTTCACGGCGCCTCTCGGGTTTGTGCCTTTTGCCGTGGCTACCGCGCTCTATCCGGTGATGGCCAGGGCGGCGAGCGCCGACGACGAGAAGCTTGGGTTGGCCTTCCGCATGGGCGTGAAGGGCCTGCTGCTCATTGGCCTTGTGCTTGGCGTGGCAGGAACCGTTGTCGGGAGGCCTCTGTTTCTTCTCCTCTTCGGCGAGAGGTTTGCCGACGCGGCCCTGCCGTTCCAGCTGTTGCTGTGGAGCCAGTGTTTCACCTTCTTGACGTTCTTTGTCGTGGACTTTAACAACTCGCGTAATCGGCAGGCGCGGAACACACTCTTTATGCTGTGCATGCTGTTGCTGGCACTGCCGGTGCAATGGTGGTTCATCAGGCGCTATGGGGTGACGGGCGCCGCGTGGGCGAAGCTGGGGCTCAATGGCGCCGGGCTTTTCGTGCTCTATCGGCTCTCGTGGGCGGCGCTGACGGCCGAGCAGGCCAGGCTGGCGTGGCGCGCCGGTGCAGCGCTCGTGCTCTTTGTGGCCCTTGCGGTGACGTACTTTCTGTGGGGTGGTTCTGTGATAGCCTTTGCAGTAGTTCTTGCGGCTCTGCTACTGGCCGGGCTATACCGGCTCTTCACTCCACAAGAAAAGTCCCTTCTCCGGCAGGCGATACGCACCTCTGTTGCCGTGCCGCCGCCAGCCGGGATTGGGTAGATGGGACCTTCCGCCATATGGCGAAGAGCAGCGGAGAAAGAACCTTGCGAGCTGTGGGAACTGAGACGACGCGAATGGCCGCGGTGAGGTTTTTGTCTTCTGGACAAGGGCACGGACGTGTGCTGAGCAACGCGTTGGCGAGGCATGCCCGTGGCCCCATGGGCGTTGTCCGCCTTGGTGTTCGCCTCATGCGTCCCTTTGCACAGCGGGAGGCCGCGTAATGCTGGCCCGCATCGCCTTTTGGTTGAGCTTGGGGACGATTCTCTACACCTACGTAGGATACTACCTGATCCTCCTCGTGTGGTCGCGCTTGCGCCCGCCTGCCAGGCGCAAGGAAGAAGGCTTCATGCCCACGGTTTCCATGGTCATCGCGGCCCACAATGAGGAGAAGGTTATCCGCGATAAGATAGAGAACTGTCGTGCCCTCGACTATCCTGGGGAACTCGTAGAGTTCCTCTTCGGATCGGATGGCAGCACCGATGCCACGGTGGATTTGATCAGCTCCTGCGGAATTGCAAACGTCCGCCTGCTCGCCTTTCCGCAGCGGGAAGGTAAAGCGCGGGTGCTCACCAAGCTCGTTCCGGAGGCGCGAGGCGAGGTCCTCGTCTTTTCCGATGCCAACACGATCTATCGGCCTGATGCACTGCGCAAGATGGTGGCGCATTTCGCGGACCCAAGCGTCGGGGGCGTGTGTGGCTACTTGCGGCTCATCAGCCCCGACCGGCGGGCGAGCAGCCAGGGGGAGGCCGTCTATTGGGACTATGAGAATCGCCTCAAGCAGATGGAAGGGCGCATCAAGACCGTGTTTGGTGCCACGGGCGGCATCTATGCCATTCGGCGCGAGCTCTTCGTCCCTTTGCCCACGCACAAGATGGTCAACGATGACTTCCTGATCCCCTTGCGGATTGTCGAACAGGGCTACGATGTCGTCTACGAAGGTCAGGCGGTGGCCACAGAGTATACCTCGCCGCGGGTCAAAGGTGAGTTTCTGCGCAAGGTGAGGATCGGTGCAGCCAATTTCAATGTCTTGCCCGAAATTCGGGGCCTGTTGCATCCCCGGCGTGGGTACGTGGCCTTTGGCCTGTGGTCGCACAAGCTCCTCCGGTGGCTGGTTCCGTTCATGCTGGTCTTCTTGCTCGCGGCCAATCTCTGGGCGCTGGGTACACCCTTTTTCAACTACTTTTTTCTCCTGCAGAGCCTGTTCTACTTGTTGGTCATCTTAGGCTGGCTCTTGAGTCTGGTGGGTGTCCGCCTGGGGGTGGTGACGTACGCCTACTACTTCGTGGCGATTCACATGGGACTGTTGGTGGGGTTTTGCAAGTTCTTGTTTGGCAGGCAGCCCTCGGCGTGGACGCGCGTAGAGCGATAGGCTGCCGGCGTCGGTCGTAAACGGGGGAGCTTGAGAAGAAGCCGTGCCCAAGACGGTGCAAAGAATACTGCTTCTCCTTTCGGACTGCATAGCGTCCATGGGTGTGTTCCTGGCGTGGTGCTGGCTGCGCAAAGGAATGGGCTTCTTTGCCGAGACGCAGGTCGGGAACCAGCTGGTCTTTGCCGCAATTCTGACTACATTCTGGGTGGTGGTGTTCTTCCTCTCGGGCCTGTACCGGCCCTGGTACGCGCAGTCGCGCATGGACGAACTCATCACCGTGCTCAAGGCAGTGACCTTCGGCATGGTTCTCCTGCTTTTGGCCACCACTGACTGGGAGCGTGACCTGTCGCGGCCCCCGTCGCTCAGCAGGATGATGAGTGTCAGCTACTGGGGCCTCATGGCGGCGGCAGTGGGTGGTGGGCGCGTGCTGTTACGCACCATCCAGCGCAAGCTGCTGGAGGCGGGGATCGGCGTGCGTCGGACGCTCATCATTGGGTGGAACGACAAGGCGCGCAGGTTATTCGACGATCTCCTCCGCTATCCGGCCCTGGGCCACCGCGTGGTGGGATTCATCGACGCTTCGGTAAAGGAGGGGAAAGGCCAGCATCGTGGGTGCCCGGTACTGGGCGGCCTGCGCGATTTGGGCGAAGTGGTGCTCAGGGAGCAAATCGAGGAAGTCATCATCGCGCTGGAGGGGAACTCACGGCGCAAGACGGTGGACGTCATCGCCCGCTGCGAGGGGCTGCCGGTGAACATCAAGATTCAGCCTGACCTGTACGACATCGTCACCGGCCAGATGCGCACGAACCAGATCTACGGATTTCCGCTCATCGAGGTCTTTCCACAGCTCATGCCGCCCTGGGAGCGGAAGGCAAAGCGCGCCCTGGATGTGGTCGTCTCGATCATCGTCCTGGTGGGATTTCTGCCTCTCTGGTTGCTGGTGGCGCTGCTCATCAAGTTGGACTCCCCAGGGCCGGTGTTTTACAAGCAGAGTCGGGTTGGAAGAGGAGGGAGGCACTTTGAAATCTACAAGTTCCGTTCCATGATCGTCGGTGCGGAGAAGTTGACCGGCCCGGTGTGGGCAGGCAAGAACGACCCGCGCGTCACCAGAGTCGGGCGCATCATCCGCCGCCTGCGCATCGATGAGATCCCCCAGTTCATCAACGTGCTCAAGAACGACATGAGCCTGGTGGGACCGCGTCCGGAGCGGCCCTACTTTGTGGAGAAGCTGAAGCGCCACGTGCGCCTGTACACAAGGAGGCTGATGGTCAAGCCGGGCATTACCGGGTGGGCGCAGATCAAAGGGACCTATGACGAATCTTTGCAGGACGTGAAGAGAAAGCTGGAGTACGATTTCTATTATGTCGAGAACATGTCGCTGCGCATGGACATGAAGATTGTCTTGCGGACGATTTGGGTGATGCTCACGGGCAAAGGGCAATAGAGGACGAATCGCGATGCTTGATCTGAAATTCATCCGCGAGAATGTGGACCTGGTGCGACAGGCCATTGCCAACAAGCGGGAAGACGTCAATCTGGACAGGCTGCTGGAGTTGGACGAGCGGCGGCGGGCCATTTTGGCCGAAGGCGAAGCGCTCAGGGCGCAACGCAACAAGGTTTCCGAAACCATCGCCTCAATGAAGAAACGGGGCGAGAACGCCTCCGCCTTGATCCAGGAGATGGGCAAGGTTGCCGACCGCATCAAAGAGCTGGACACGCAGCTGGAGGAGCTGGAGAAGGCCATCTACGAGGTTCAGATCAGGATTCCCAACGTTGCGCACCCCAGCGTGCCGGTAGGGGATGAATCGGCCAACGTGGTCATCAAGCACTGGGGGACTGTGGAGACTTTTGATTTTCAGCCCAAGACCCATTGGGAGATCGGCGAAAGCCTGGGCATACTGGACCTGGCGGGAGGTGCGAAGGTGGCCGGTGCCTTCTTCGTCAACTTCCGCGGACTGGGAGCCAAGTTGGAGCGTGCCCTGATCAACTTCATGCTTGACCTGCATGTGCAGAAACACGGCTACATCGAGGTCTTCCCCCCCTTTGTCACCAAGCGGGAGAGCATGTTCGGCACCGGGCAGATCCCCAAGCTCGAAAAGGACATGTACCGCATTGAGGAGGACGACCTTTTCCTGATCCCAACAGCGGAAGTGCCGGTCACCAACCTGCACCGCGACGAGATTCTGGACGGCGACAGACTGCCCATCTACTACACGGCGTATACGCCCTGTTTTCGGCGCGAGGCCGGTTCCTACGGAAGGGACACGCGTGGCCTGGTGCGCATCCACCAGTTCGACAAGGTGGAGATGGTGAAATTCGTCAAACCGGAAACCTCCTACGCTGAGTTGGAAAGTCTGCTGGCCAATGCCGAGGAGGTGCTGCAACTCCTCAATCTGCCGTACCGGGTAAAAGTCTTGGCCACTGGCGACCTCAGCTTTGCTGCCGCCAAATGCTACGATATCGAGGTCTGGGCAGCCGGCATCGGCAAGTGGCTGGAGGTCTCCTCTTGTAGCAATTTCGAGGCGTTTCAGGCACGGCGCGCGAACATCCGCTTTCGCAGGGCAAAAGGGGCCAAACCGGAGTACGTGCACACTCTGAACGGCTCGGGCGTGGCCTTGCCGCGCACGGTCATCGCCATTCTGGAGAACTATCAGACCGACGAGGGCACCGTGGTGGTGCCAGAGGTGCTCCGTCCTTACATGGGCGTGGACCTTCTGCGCTGAGCTGCTCCTGTCTGCTTTGCATGGGAGGAAACGCACCCGCTCCTGGGTGAACCTCGCCACCTGGAGGTGTTGTGGACACTGCGGGTTGGATTTCCATTTTGCCACCTCTGGTTGCCATTGTCCTGGCCATTGGCACCCGGCAGGTGTTCATCTCGCTCTTCGTTGGCATCTGGCTCGGATGGACAATACTTGCCCGTGGGAACCCGGTGAGCGGCTTGGCGCAGGCTTTGGAAGGGTGCGTGCGGGTTTTCCAGGATCCGGGCAATGCCAAGGTGATCCTCTTCAGCGCCATGGTAGGTGCCTTGATCAGCTTCACGCAGTACTCCGGGGGTATGGAAGGGTTTGTCGAGTGGGTGACAAGAAGGGGTTTGGTGAGGGGACGGCGGAGCGCTGGGCTCTTGGCATGGGCGCTCGGGGTAGTGGTCTTTGTCGAGTCGAGTATCTGCGTGCTCATCTCCGGAGCGGTCTGCCGGCCATTGTTCGATCGCCTGCGCATATCCCGCGAGAAGCTGGCTTACATCTGCGATTCCACCTCGGCCCCGAAGTGCATCCTGATTCCCCTCAACGCTTGGGGGGCGTTTGTCATCGCCTTGTTGGCAGAGCAGCGGGTGGCAGACCCGGTGCACTGGCTGGTGCTCTCCATGCCGTTGAACTTTTACGCCATCCTCGCTCTCTTTCTGGTGTTGATGGTGGTGCTCCTCGAGCACGATCTTGGGCCGATGCGCGGGGCTGAGCGACGCGTGCGCGAGGAAGGGAAGCTCTTGCGCGACGGGGCAGAGCCGCTGGTCTCCGCTGAGGTAACCGGGGTGGCTACCAAGCAGGGCGTCAGGCCGCGCGCCATCAATATGCTCTTGCCCATCGGCGTAATGGTGACGATGATGCCGGTGGGGCTGCTCCTCACCGGCGGAGGCAACATCATGCGGGGCTCCGGCTCGACCGCCGTCTTCTGGGCGGTGACTGCCGGTATCGGCGTGGCGGCTGTGGCTTATCGCTTGCAGGGGATCATGTCCACCAGAGAGATTGTTGACCAGTTCATGAGGGGTGTGGGCGGACTGGTCCCCCTTGCGACGCTCATGATCTTTGCCTTTGCGATTGGCGCAGTGTGCCGTGAGCTGGGGACGGGACCTTTCGTGGCTTCTGTGGCCAAGATGTGGGTGCATCCCGGTCTGGTGCCAGCGCTCCTCTTTCTTGCCGCCAGCGTAATTGCCTTCTCCACCGGCACCTCCTTTGGGACTTTTGCCATCATGATCCCCATCGCGGTGCCCATGGTGGCGCGCATGGGTTTGCATCCAGGGGTGGCCCTCGCCGCAGTCCTGGGAGGCGGTGTGTTCGGCGACCACTGTTCGCCGATCTCCGACACGACGATTATTTCGTCGATGGGGGCGGCCACCGACCACATCGACCACGTCAACACCCAATTGCCTTATGCGCTGTTGGCAGCGGCACTGGCCACTGTTCTCTATCTGGTCGCTGGTTTCGCTACGGCCGGGTGATGGGCGCCATGAGGCTCGGGCTCATTGCCGACACCCACGGCTGCCTGCACCCGTCGGTGCCAGGACTCTTGGCGGGGGTTGACCTGATCCTTCATGCAGGGGACATTGGCTCTTCTGCCGTGCTCGAGGAGCTGGCGAAAGTGGCGCCGGTGCAGGCGGTGGCGAGCAACATGGACCGGCCGCCCCTCAGCGCGATGCAGCCGCCCTGGCGTGTAGTCAAAGCAGAGGAGACGACGATCGTTCTCGTGCATCGACCGCCGTCTTTGCCGTGGCTGTGGGAGCTCGCCAAACAGGAAGGTTTGGACGAGATAGGCGTGGTGGTGCACGGCCATACCCATTGCCGGCGCTGCGAGAAGCGCCACGGCATCCTGTTTGTCAACCCGGGTGCGGCCGGTGGGCAGGGGAGTGCGAGCTCGGTAGCGGTGCTCACCATAAAGCAGGGCGAGGCGCCCCGGGTGGAGTTCTACGAGCTTGAGCCTTAGGGCCAGCCAAACTATGGCGGGAGGCCCGGTAGATGCGCGGACGTGATGCCGGTCCTGAGGCGCGCAAGGAGGGCCGCAAGCGCGCTATCCATGCTTTGCCTTGCCGGCTGCGGCCCGCAACGTTAGTCGCGCCTCGGGGGGTGCCTGCTGGCCGGTTGTGCGACGCGGCGCTCTCAGGCTGGACAAGAACCGCTTGATATGTTTGGCCGAAATGGCTACCTTTACGGCGACTCTTGCTCCGAGGGCTGGCAGGCGTCCTCGTTTGAATGGCAGGAGGCGACCGAGTTTACTGCCTGAGGCGTGCGAGGAACTTGGTTGAGCCGAGTGGGTGCCCAGGTTCCTGAGCTCTCGGGCCGCGCCGGGCCGGCGGAGCCTCAAATAGGCGATGTGGCTCCTGGTTGACGGCGGATGCTTTTCGGAATCTGGCGAAGGTGAGGAGTTGTGCTCATGGGCAAAGATTCCCCCACCGTGAGAGGAACACTGGCGGGAGTGGCGTTTCTTCTGTTTGTTTGGGGCGCTTTTGCGCCGCGGGCTGTTGCTCAGGAACGGGAGCGGCTGCTGGAGCAGTTGTTGCCGCGCTCCGGCAGGACGCAGATCCCCGGTGAGACGACTGTTGCGCTTGAGGAACCCATCGACCCGAAAACGTACATCGTGGGGCCTTCCGACCGCATCACGGTGTCCATTTGGGGGAGCCCCTCGGCGATCTACGAACTCACGGTGACCCCAGAGGGCACGCTGCTCATCCCAACGGTGGGCGAGATACAAGTGGCCGAGCTCCCCCTCTCTGAAGTCAAGGAGAGAACCGTGGCCGAAGTGCGCAAGAAGTATGTGGCAGGACAGATCACGGTCACGCTCACGCACCCTCGTTCGGTGGTGGTCACGGTCACCGGTGTGGTCATAAAGGAGGGCTCCTACACTCTGCTGGCCACCGAGCGCGTGGATAAGGCCATCGCCATGGCCAATATGGCGATGGACACGGCGCGCGAGGAGCGCGAACGGCAGAAGGCCCTGCTGCAGACCGCCTCAGCGCGCAACATCGTGCTGCGGCGCCGCGATGGGACGGTGAGCCGAGTGGACCTGCCGCGCTTCTATGCCACGCGCGATGCCAAGGCTAACCCCTATCTCCGCAATGGGGACGTCATCCTTGTGCCTCGCCGCGACTTGAAAAAGGACTTTGTCAGCATTTACGGCGGCATTAATCGCCCCGGGCAGTACGAGTACGTGGAGGGGGATCGCCTCACCGACCTGCTGCTCATCAGCCACGGTTTCACACCGCTCGCTGACTCCAGCCATGTGGAGATCTCCCGCCTCGACGAGCGAGGCAACCGCATGGTCAACTGGGTGGTGGACGCCAAAGCAATCCTGGCCGGGGAGGCGGAGGATCTTCCGCTGCAGCGGGGCGATCGTGTTTTTGTCAAGGAGAAGCCCCAGGAACGGCGCAACTTTGTGGTGGAAATCCAGGGGGAGGTGCCCTACCCGGGTGTCTATCCGATCACAAAGGAGAGCACCAAGCTTTCTCAGATCGTTGCCAGCGCCGGTGGGTTCACCGAGCATGCCTTCCTGCCAGGCGCAGAGATCATCCGCACCTCGTTGACGGAAAAGGAAATGGACCTGGAGAGGTTGTTGAGTGCGCGTGGCTACATCACGCCCACAGATAGCGCCTACTACAACACCGAGACAAGCATCCGCCTCCGTCGCGAGGTTGTTGCGGTGGATTTCGAAAGACTGTTCCTCCATGGGGATTCTACGCAGGATGTTACACTCCACGCCTGGGACTTGATCAAAGTGCCTGCGCGCAAGAAGACCGTGTACGTCTTCGGCCAGGTGGTGAGCCCCGGCCACGTGCCGTACGAAAAAGGGCGCTCCTACGAGTACTACATCCGCAAGGCGGGCGGTTACGCTGAGCGTGCGCGCAAAGGCGATGTCAAGATTATCAAGGGCAAGACCAAGCAGTGGCTGGATGTGGGCAAGACCGAGGTCGAAGAGGGCGACAACATCTGGGTGCCGATGAAACTCCACCGCGACTTTGCCTACTACATGAACCTCTATGGACAAGTGGCCAGTGCACTGAGCGTCATAGTGGGCATTGGGGTGCTCATCATGCAGGTGAGAAGCCGGTAGGCCGCCTGCGTGCCAGGGCTGGTTGTGAGGAGAAAGCACATGACTCCACAGAAACCGAGAACCAGGGAACCAGGGGATGGTCAACTCCGCCCCTCGTACCTTTTTGACTATCTCTATATCCTCTTCAAGCGTCGGCGGTTTATTCTCATAACCGTGGGCACGGTGGCGGTGGTCACGGTTCTTGTGAGCCTGACGCTCCCCAACTGGTATGCGGCCAGGGCTTCCTTGCTCCCTCCCAAGAAGCCGGGGGGCATCACCAGCATGCTCGAAGGGGGGCTCTCCTCGCTCATGAAGGGCCTTTCCGGGCTTGGCAGAGGCTTGGGTACCTCAGAGGAGGCCTATAGCTACCTTGCGATTCTGCAGAGCCGAACGGCCATGGAAGCCGTGGTGCGCAAGTTCGATTTGGTGCGCGTCTACAAGATCAAGGACGGTTCCATGGAGAAGGCGGTGCGGAAGCTGAGCAAGAAGGCGGAATTCGATATCGGGAGCGAAGGGAATATCAACATTACCGTCTACGACCGGGACCGACAGCGCGCCGCGGATATGGCCAACTACTTCATCGAGGTGCTTAACGAGATCAGCGTGCGTCTCGGCACCCAGGAGGCGCGGAACAACCGGGAGTTTGTGGAGCGGCGCTACCAGGAGAACTTGCGTGACCTAAGGATTGCCGAGGACAGCCTCAAGGCCTTCCAGCAGCGCTACGGTATCTACGCGCTGCCGGAGCAGACAGAGGCGGCAATCAAAGGGGCCGCCGAGCTGAAGGGGGAGGCGGTGGCAAAGGAGATCCAGCTGCGCATCGCCGAGCGCAGCCTTGGTGCCGACAACCCCGAGACGCAGTCGCTCCGCCTGCAACTGGCGGAAATGAACAGGAAACTGCGCGAGATGAAGTTCGGCAGCAGCGACTGGTTCGCTGACCAATCTCTCAACTTGTTCGTGCCGTTCAAGGATGTGCCGGAGCTGGGGATAGAGTACATCCGCCGCTACCGCGAGTTCGAGATACAGAACAAGCTCTTGGAGTTTCTGGTCCCCTTGTACGAGCAGGCCAAGCTTGAAGAGCAGAAGGACATGCCAGTCGTGTTAGTGTTGGATCGGGCTGTGCCTCCCGAGCGCAAGGCCAAGCCGCGCCGCAGCCTCTTGGTGCTCATCTTCACCGCCTTGGCAGCACTGTTCGCAACTTCCTGGGTCTTTGTTGCGGAACTCTACGAGCGGGAAAGGGAACACAACCCCCGTGCTGCCGCTCTGGCGGAGGCGTTGCCGGGCAGGGAGGCGTACCGCAGACTCGTCCGCTCCATGAGAAGAATTGGTGTACTCCAGGGGAAACACAGGGGATAAGGGTGGCTGCAGTGAGCAGTTGCAAGGTCTGTGGCAGTGCCGGCCCGCATGCTACCTTCTCCGTGCGGGAAATGATGTTGGGTTTGGGAGAGGAGTTCCCCTATTTCCAATGCCGGGAGTGCGGCTGTCTGCAGCTCCGCGAGCGACCGGCAGACCTCAGTTGCTACTACCCTCCAGCCTACTACAGTATCAACCAGCAGCCGCTGTCCACCGACGGCAACCCTGTTCGTCGCGTGGCGCTCCTGCTGCGCGATCGTTATGCGCTGTACAACTGTGGAATCCTGGGCCGCTTCCTCTACGGCCACTTCCCTGATGAGGCGCTGCGCAGCCTGTCCGGGGTTCCTGGCCTTTGCACGCAGACCAGGATATTGGACGTTGGCTGCGGGACTGGAGCCCTTCTCTACCGCCTCAGGCAGCGCGGGTTTCGCTACCTTTTGGGAATCGATCCCTGGTTGCAGGACGACATTCAGTACACGAATGGCCTGGTGGTGCGCCGGCAAAGGTTGGAGGAGGTGGAAGGAAGGTGGGACCTGGTGATGTTCCACCACTCCTTTGAGCACCTCGCGGACCCTGAGGAAGCGTTGCGCCTGGTGGCGCACCTTGTGCCGCAGGGCGGCACCTGCCTCATACGTACACCGGTCATTCCCTGCTATGCATGGCAGCATTATGGCGTGCATTGGGTGCAGTTGGACGCACCGCGCCACCTGTTCATCTTCTCCCGCAAAGGCATGGAGCTTCTTGCCGCGAGAACAGGGTGGAAACTGGACAAGGTGGTGTTCGACTCCACGGAGTTTCAGTTTTGGGGGAGCGAACAGTACGTGCACGGCATTGCGCTTCTGGCATCCAATTCGTACGAGGTCAATCCCCACGCGTCCCTTTTTGGCAAGCGCCAAATGGCCTCGTTTCGCTCCATGGCCAGGGAGTTGAACGCGCAAGAGCAGGGCGACTCGGCGGCTCTCTACCTTCGGCGGCTTGCCGCGATTGGCTCAAACAAAGCCCAGGCGAGTTAGGGCGATGACGGACCCGGTGCCTCTTCTTTTACTCTTCTGCGGCTTGGCAGGCATTTTGTTGAGCCGTGCCCTGTTGGGGCGATGGTTCAACCATTTGGCCCTTTACTCACTGATTTGGGGCGTAGGCATGGCGGCCTATTCTCTCCGGCTCATTAGCTACAAGCCGATGAGCACCGAGGTATGGCTGATCATTGCCTACGGGTGGGCGGCATTTGCGGCTGGCGCGTGCGTGATTCCGCTGGGCAGAGTGGCACTCGGTGTTCCAGAGGTTGCCAGCGAGGCGGCGGTGCAGCCGGGCGTTGCCCCCCTGGAGCGCAAGCTGCTGGTGGGGGCCATTTTGCTGCTCTCGGCCATCGGCTTGGTGGGGGCGTTGCAGCACTGGTCAGTGCTCATTTCCCGGTTCGGCAGCGTGGCCATGGTGATCGTGCGCGGCAACCTCATCTATCGCATGCGGGTCAGCGATGAGCTTCCCGGGATGATCCCCTACGTCGATTCCTTTGCGTTGGCTGCCGTGTTCTTGGCGGGGGTGTACAGCGCGCGTTCCGGCAGAATAAGGCCCATTGCGCTCTTGCCACTTCTGGTCATCATCGTGGGCGACATTGCGCTGGTGGGCAGGGCGAAGATGCTCAACGGCATTGTGCTCTTTCTCAGTGCGTATTTCTTGGGCCGGCTGGCTCCCGGCTCCGCCAGAGTGCCCGTACCAGTGGCACGCTGGAAAAGGGTGGTGGGCCTGGTGCTGGTCCTGGCGCTTTTCCTGGCCGCTGCCGAGTTTGTGCGTGGCTTCCGCGGCACCTTCGAGCGTTTCTATGGCGCCTCCAGGCGACTAACCAAGCTGGAGCGCAATTTCATCATCACACCTTCGCTTTATATGTACATCAGCTCCCACCCGGCCGTGCTCAATGCCTACTGGAAGGCGGGTGGCGAGCATCCTTATCCGGGGTCCAACACCTTTGCGCCGGTGTTTCGCATGTTGGCGCGCTTCGGGCTGGCCGACGATGTGCCGGACTACCAGAAGTTCTACCCGATCCCCTTTCCCTCGAACACTGCCACCTACCTGCGAGAACTGCACGCCGATTTCGGGTTGGCCGGAGTGCTGGTTGGTCCCTATCTGCTGGGGCTCTTGTGCACGGTGTTCTGGTTCAAGGCGAAGCGGCAGCCGAAGTTGACCACACTCGCGTGGCTGGGGCATCTGTATGTCGTGGTGGCTTTCAGCTACCTCTACCAGGCGACCAGGGCGGGGTACTGGGTTATCAGCCTTGGCCTTTCTCTTCTCGCCGGCATGGTCATTCACCAGTGGTGTCACCACGCAAGTCGACGGTTGATGGAGGCACACGCGTGATGCCTGCCCTAAGCACGTTTCCCGCTTTTGCGGACAGCACTCGGCGAGTATCTCCTGCCGAAACTTTGGCCAGTCCGCCTTGCCACTTCCCGAGAAGGTACCTTCGCATCACCTCATGGTAGATGAAGCGCAAAATGTCCGCCGAGCTCTCCATAGTCATCCCCAACTACAACACGCGCGACCTCTTGGCCGGCTGTCTCCGTTCCATTTTCTCGACGGCCGGTGGCATCAAGATGGAAGTGATTGTGGTCGACAACGCTTCTACCGATGGGAGCGTCGAGCTGGTCAGAGCCCAGTTCCCGCAGGTGCGCATGGTGCACAACAGTGCCAATGTCGGATTTGCGCGCGCGGTCAATCAGGGCCTGCGCCTGGCGCAAGGCAATTATCTCCTCTTGCTCAACTCCGACACAGAACTCAGGCCGGGGGCGCTTTCGCATTGCCTGGAGTTCCTCAAGAAGCGCCCAAAAGCTGGCGCGGTCGGGTGCAGGCTCGTCAATCCTGACGGCAGTCGGCAACCTTCGTGCGAGAGCTTTATGACCTTTGCCGGCATCCTCTGGGAGGCGCTGCTGCTGGACAAGCTTTTCCCACAGAGCAGGCTCTTCGGTCGCATGCACCTCACCTACTTCACCTACGACCGCCTGGAGCAGGTGGACTATGTGAAGGGGGCATTCTTGATGACGCGGCGCGCCACGCTCGAGGATGTTGCGCTTTTGGACGAGCGGTTCTTTTTCTACGGCGAGGAGCAGGACTGGTGCTACCGCGCCAAGCAAAGAGGGTGGGAGGTCTGGTTTACGCCCGAGGCGACGGTGGTCCACCATGGCGGCGGAAGTGGCGACCCAGTAGCACCGCGCATTTTTGTGCAACTGCACAAGAGCCGTTACCTCTTCTACCAGAAGCACCATCACCCGCTGAGCAGCGCACTGGCGCGGATCGTGCTGGCAGCCGGCTCCCTCCTTCGCGTGGCAGGATGGTGGCTGTTTGGGATCTTGCGCCCGGAGATCCGGAACCTGTGCCGCAGGAAGGCCGAGGCCTTTTGGGCGGCTTTCATGTGGTACATCGGCAGAGAAAGGTAGTACATCTGCATGACAGGAGTGCGTAAACCCATCAAGGTCATGGTGGTGTTTGGAACGAGGCCCGAAACGATCAAGCTGGCACCGGTAGTAGCCCGTCTGCGGCAGCAGCCTGAGCTCTTTGCCACCACCGTGGTGGTGACCGCGCAGCACCGCACCATGCTCGACCAGATGCTCGAGGTCTTTGGCATAGTGCCAGATGTCGACCTGGACATTATGGAAGAGAACCAGAGTTTGGCGAGGGTGACCTGCAATGCCCTGCAGGGCCTCGACGGGGTGGTGCGGCGTGTGATGCCCCAGGTCATCATCGTCCAGGGGGACACGACGACGACGTTTGTGGCTTCCCTGTGTGGCTACTACCACAAAGTGACCGTGGCGCACGTGGAGGCGGGTTTGCGGACCGGGCAAAAGCACAGCCCATTTCCTGAGGAGCTGAACCGCAGGCTCACCTCTGCGCTCGCCGACCTCCACTTTGCGCCGACGCGGCTTGCCAAGGAAAACCTCCTGCGCGAGGGCGTGAGCGCCGAATCCGTCTTCGTCACCGGCAACACGGTGGTGGATGCCGTGGAGTCGATCTTGGAGGAACGACCGCGCTTTCGCGACCCACAAGTGGCTGCCATCATGCAAGGTAACATGAAGACCGTGGCCGTGACCGCCCATCGCCGCGAGAACTGGGGGCCCGCCATGGAGAGCATCGCGCAGGCGATCCTCCAGCTGGTGAATCTGTACCCCGACCTGCAGGTGGTTTTCCCTGTCCACCTCAATCCGAACGTGCGTGCGGTGTTCAAGGAGCGACTGCGAGGCCATGCGAGGATTCATCTCCTTGAGCCGTTGGACTATTACTCGTTCATCAACCTCTTAGGCCGTTCGCTGTTCCTCCTCACCGATTCTGGGGGCATTCAGGAGGAGGCACCTTCCTTGCGCAAACCGGTCTTGGTGATGCGCGAGGTGACCGAAAGGCCGGAGGGGATCGCAGGGGGCTGGTTGCGGCTTGTCGGCTGCGACGTGTCGCGCATTGTGGCCGAGGCGCGGAAGCTCCTGGACGACGCTGCCCACTACAAGCAGGCCATCGCGGCGCCCAATCCGTACGGCGATGGACAGGCGGCGCGCCGCGTTGTCGAGGCGCTGCTGTTCCATTTTGGCCTGCGCGATCGTCGCCCTGACGAATTTTACCCGGGAGCATGAGCGCCCATGAAGGTATGCATGCTCTTTCAGAGTGATTTTCCGCCCGAGGTGCGTCTGGGGCGCACGGCAAAGGCTCTCCTGCGCGCTGGCCACGAGGTCTGGGTGGTGTGCGACAATCGCAAGGGGCGGCCGCACCAGGAAAGCTATGGCCAGATCCGCATCCGTCGCATCCGCAACATCGCGCCAGGTGCCGGGGGAATCGGCCAGCTCGTTCGTCTGCCCATCTTCTGGAACCCTGTGTGGGTAGCGCAGTTTGTGCCGCTGGTGCTGGCGGAAGGCTTTGATGTGTTCCACGCCATCAACTTGACCATGGCGCCGTTGGCGCTGGCCATGGGTCGCCTGTTGCGCATCCCGGTGGTCTACGACATGTACGAGAACTACCCGGAGGCGCTGCGGAGCTGGAAGCTCAAAGGGACCTTCAACCGCGTGTTCCGCAATGCGCGCGGCGCAGACCTTCTTGACCGCGTGTGCGTGCGCGCTGCTGACTACCTGCTGGTGGTCACCGAGGAGGCCGAGGAGCGCCTGCGGGAGCTTGGGGTGCAGCATGAGCGCGTTGCCGTCATCCATAACACGCCTGACTTGGAGGCCATGGGGCAACACCCAGTGGCTCAGGAAATCGTGGGCAAGTACAAGAACGACTATGTCATCCTGTACACAGGCTGGTTGAGTCCGGAGCGGGGGTTAGAGACGGCCATCGAAGCTATGCCGCTCATCCGCCAGCGCGTGCCAAATGCACGACTGGTGATCGCCGGGGGAGGGCCAAGTGAGGAGGATGTGCGTCGCTTTGTGCATTTCCGCGGCGCCACTGACTATGTGGAGGTTACCGGGTGGCTTGACCACCGTCTCTTCCCCTCGTACATCACTGCTGCGCAGGTGTGCATCGTGCCGCACCCGGCGGACCCGAGCATCAACACCACTTCCCCGAACAAGTTGTTCGAGTACATGGCGCTCGGCAAGCCGGTGGTGGTGTCTGACGCCCGTCCGCTGGCACGAGTAGTCCGAGCCCACCAGTGTGGTAAGGTCTTTACCTCCCATGACCCCCACAGCTTTGCTGCTGCCGTGCTCAGACTGCGCGGACAGGAGCGCGCTGCCGGTGCCAACGGGCGTAAGGCCGTGATAGAGACTTACAACTGGAGTGTCTCCTCGCAGCGTCTCCTGGCAGCCTATGAGGAGCTGGAAAGGCTGGCAAAGCGGGCCTCACGCGACAGCAGAGCGACGCCATGACGGAGGCGAGGCGGTGGCGCAATTTGCGGTTGTCTTTTCGGGGGGAAACTGCTATATTTCATCGGCAAACAATGAGGGTGTAGCTCAGCTCGGTAGAGCAGCGGCCTTTTAAGCCGTTGGTCGTGGGTTCGATTCCCGCCACCCTCACCATCAGCGTGTCCCCTAAAGCCGGCCTCGCTACTGAGGCCGGTGGCATAACTGCGGGAGGCAATTAGATGGCCTCTTCCGTCCGGTTGCGCATCGCTCCTGTCGCGGTGAGAAGATGGCGATGAGGCATATACTCTCTGCTCGCTACAGCGCCTGTCTTCCCCTCTCCTTGCTTTCTAATCCCTCTTGCTCCTCCTCTTCGGTCTCCGCCCAATCGGTGAAGGGGTGTCCTCACTTCGTGGGCGATTCTGTCCGAAGGGAAGGTTCTGGCCTCTTTCCCGCTTTCCAAGTTTCCTTGGCCCCGAGCGGGTGGTTTGCCACCTGCGGTTTTGGCACCATGGCCGTTCACGGGGCCGTGCCACTGGTTTTCACGCCAAGAGGTGGCCTGTGAGACGCCTGGAGTGCGCTGTGCCGCTACGAGGAGCTGGATTCCTCGTCTTGAGCGTCGCGCTTGCCGTCTGCCTTTTCTTGCTCGGCTGCCGCGGGCCCCAGATGCCGCACCTGTCAAGCTGGGGACAGGTCGCCTCGGGCTTGGACTTCCCTGAGGGGCCGGTGTGGGATGGAGAGGGTTCACTCTACGTGGCGAACTGCTACGGCGGCTGGATTGCTCGCGTGGTGGAAGGGCGGGTGGACACGTTGGTCATCCTTTCTCCGCCTGGGCGCCCTAACGGCCTGGCGATGGGCCCTGGGCAGCGACTCTACGCGTGCGATTTCGGGCGGCGGCTGTTGCTCGGCATTAACTCCTCCGGCGAGGTGGCAGCCGTGAGCGCGGGGCCGCAAGGGGCGCCGTTTAACCGCCCCAACGACCTGGTCGTGGACTCGTCGGGACGGGTCTACGTGACCGACCCGAAGACTTATGGCGCCGAAGCAGTGGATGGGAGGATCATCTGTGTGGATCTCGCCCGGGACACCTCATGGGTGGCGGCAAGCGGCCTGGCCTTTCCCAATGGCATCGCTTTCTCGCCCTTGGATGGCAAACTCTACGTGAGCGAATCGGCTCGACAACGGGTGCTGCGGTTTGCCGTGCGCGAGGACGGCATGCTTACGGACCAGGAGGTTTTCGCGGAGCTGCCCGGCGGCGACCCGGACGGCCTGGCTTTTGACGTCAAGGGGAACCTCTACGTGGCGCACTTTGGTGGCGGCGCCGTTATCGTCATCTCACCCGACCCAGGGGTGATCGTACGCGTGGCAGCGCCGGGGAGGAAACCCAGCAGCTTGGCATTCGGCGGCGAGGGCATGCGCTACCTTTTCCTCACCGAAACCGAGACCAACAGCGTCTACCGCTGCGCTGTCTCGGTACCTGGTGCCCGCTTGCCCTGGGTGGAGCAGCAGAGGGATGGCGAGCATGGTGGTAGATAGGCCAAGAACACGCACGGCCCAGTGTCCGTACCTTTGCGTCCTGGTTCTCGTGGCGTTGCTCCCTGGGGCTTCGCCTTGTGGAGAGTCCGTGCACTGCGCGGGCGTGGTCTCCGGCTGGGCAGGGTACCTGCCCAGTAGGCCAGAAAGCTCTTACGGGGGAGCGCGCTACCTCCCGGAGTTGTCTTTCGCCCTCGAGCTGGGCCCAGGATGGAGCGTCGACGGTGAGGTGTCGGTCAACGGCTACGTCTCTGGCTGGTGCGAGGGCTGGCGCACTGTCCAGGCGAAGGTGAAGTTGTACCGCTCCTGGGTACGCCTATCGCGTCCGCAGTGGGAGGTGCGCGCTGGCCTGCAGAAGCTGAACTTCGGCTCGGCTACGCTGTTGCGCCCGTTGATGTGGTTCGACCGGCTTGACCCCAGGGATCCGCTGCAGCTGGCCGACGGTGTCACCGGCATCTTGGGCCGCTATTACTTCCTGGCCAATGCGACGATCTGGGCCTGGGTACTTTTCGCCAACGAGGGCCCGAAAGGGTGGGAGGCCTTTCCCACGAGCTCCGGGCACCCGGAAGATGGGGGTAGGGTGCAAGTTCCGGTCCCAGCCGGAGAAGTGGCGCTGAGCTTCCATCATCGTTTCGCTGACGTCTCTCCAGCCTTGCTTGGCGAGGGTCCTTCCCGCGGGGGCACCCCTAGCGCAGAGCGTCGGCTCGCTTTCGATGGCAAGTGGGACCTCGTCATTGGCCTGTGGGTCGAAGCGGCCATCAGCCGGTTTGAGGCCCAACTGCCGGCGATGCGCTACCAGAAAATGGCCACACTCGGTGCAGACTACACCTTTGGCCTTGGCAACGGCCTACATGTGCTCGGCGAAACGATGTGGATGAGCAATGCCGAGTCTCTGTGGAAGTCCGGGGAGCGGTTCACGTTCAGCGCGGGCATGGCCAGCTACCCGGTGAGCATCGTGGACATGCTCAGCGGGGTGGTTTTCTACGACTGGCACAACCGAGCGTGGTACCGTTTCGCCTCCTGGCGCAGAAGTCTCGACAATTGGCAGTTCTACCTCATGCCCTTTTGGAATCCCGAGGCCCTGCAAATCTACCGAGCCACGTCCGGCGCGCCGCAATTCGCGGGCAAGGGCGTGCAGGTGCTGGCGGTCTTCAATTACTGAGGAGGCCAGCTGTTTCACATTGGAGACGGACAATGGACGATAGCAAGCTGATCACCATCGAGCATCTGGTAAAGCGGTTTCCCATGGGGAGCGGCCACTTTTCCGCGTTGCGCGGCATAGACCTCGCTTTCGAGCGGGGAGAATTTGCCGGAGTGGTCGGGCCGAGTGGCTCCGGCAAGACCACGCTGCTGAACATCATCGGCTCGTTGGACACGCCCAGCGAGGGGAGAGTGGTGGTGCTGGGTCACTCGATAGGAGAGCTCTCCCATAAGGAGGCAGCACGTCTCCGCAACCGCCATCTCGGCTTCATCTTTCAGACCTCCAACCTCTTTCCGGTGTACACTGCCTACGAGAACGTGGAGTTTCCCCTCCTCTTGCTGGAAGTGCCCGCGCACGAGCGGCGCAAGGCAGTCCTCGAGGCGCTGGAGTGGGTTGGCCTGGCGGACAAGGCAGACTCGCGGCCGGCGCAATTGTCCGGCGGCGAGTGTCAACGGGTAGCGATCGCCCGGGCGATGGTCAAGAGGCCGGAGATCGTGCTCGCCGATGAGCCCACTGCCAACCTGGACGCGGAGAACTCACACCACATCCTGCGCACCATGGCGGAGCTCAACCGCCAATTCCGCACTACCTTCATCTTCGCCACTCACGACGAGAAGGTCATCCAGTACCTGAGGCGCAAGATCCAGCTTGTGGATGGCAAGGTGACCAAGGACGAGCGGTTTGTGCAGGGCGAAGGAGGTGTCAGGTCATGATGGCCGTCAAGCTGGCCTTACGTAACCTTCTGGGAGCAGGATTGCGCAGCTGGCTCAACGTGTTTGTGCTTTCCCTCTCCTTTGTCGTGATCATCTGGTTTCAGGGGATACTGGAAGGATGGAACAGGCAGGCGCGCCGCGATACCATCGCCTGGGAGATCGGCGGCGGCCAGTTCTGGCACCCTGCATACGACCCCTATGACCCTTTCACGCTTGACCAGGCCCATGGCATTCTCCCTCCGCCGTTGCGCGAGGGCGTTTTGCGGGGGGAACTGACGCCCATCCTCGTGGCGCAGGCCAGCATCTACCCGGCCGGCCGAATGCAAAGCGCCCTCCTCAAGGGGATCGACCCTGAGCAGCGGATTCTCAAAATCCCCAGCGCCTTGCTGCAGAGCGAAGGGCCGGAAATCCCCGCCATCATCGGCAGACGCATGGCCACCAGTTGCCGACTCACAGTTGGCGACGTCTTCACGGTGCGCTGGCGGGACAGAAATGGCACCTTCGACGCCCAGGAGGCAAAGATTGTCCACATCATGAAGACCGATGTCGCCTCCATCGACAACGGACAGCTCTGGGTGCCCCTCGAAAGGCTCAGGGAGATGCTCGACATGCCTGAGGAAGCCACCCTCTTGGTCGCCGACCCGACTACCCCGCCGCCGGCCGGGGCACTTGGCTGGGAGTTTAAGAATCAGGATCTTCTGCTGCAAGACATAGAGGCCTTAATCCGCACCAAGAGCGCAGGTAGCTCGGTGCTGTACCTGGTGCTGTTGGCCCTGGCTCTGCTGGCCATTTTCGACACGCAGGTGCTGTCGATCTTCCGCCGGCGAAAGGAGATTGGTACGTTGATGGCCTTGGGCATGACCAGAAGGCAGGTGGTCGGCCTTTTCACGGTGGAGGGCGCGATGCACGGCGTGCTGGCGGCAGTGGTCGGGGCCGTGTATGGCATCCCGCTATTGCTGTACTTTGCCAGCAAAGGTCTGGGTATGCCGAAAGAAGTGGCAGACAGCATGGGCATGGCCATCGCCGACCGCATCTACCCTGCCTACAGCGCCGGGCTGGTTGTGGGCACCACATTGCTGGTGCTCATCGCGGTCACCGTGGTGAGCTTCCTGCCGACGCGACAGATCGCCAAGATGCGGCCAACAGAAGCTCTGCGAGGGCGCACGTCATGATCGGGTTCCTGGTCAAAGGATTGGTGCGCGATCCATCGCGCAGTCTTTTCCCTTTTCTGATCGTCGCACTGGGGGTCATGCTTACGGTGTTTCTGCACGGCTGGCTGGGCGGAGTGATGCACGACTTTCTCGACACCTCGGCGCGCTTCTCCACCGGACATGTGCGCGTGGTGACCCGCGCCTACGCCGAACTCGAGGACCAGTTCCCTAACGACCTTGCCCTGGTGGGTGTCGATGAGCTCTTGGGCGAGCTGCGCCAGAGGGAGCCAGACTTGGACTGGGTAGCGCGCATTCGCTTCGCCGCGCTGGTAGATGTGCCCAATGAGCAGGGGGAGACCAGAGCCCAGGGCCAGGCTATCGGTTTGGCTGCCGACCTTCTCTCGTCTGACAACGAGCTGCACACCCTCAACGTGGCCAAGGCGCTGGTGCGTGGTGAACTGCCTAGCAGGGCCGGCTACGTGCTCCTGAGCGAGGAACTGGCACAACGACTCGGTCTTGCCCCGGGGGACAGGCTCACTCTCATCAGCTCGACCATGTACGGCGGCATGGCCACTGGCAATTTCCTCCTGGCGGGCACGGTACGCTTCGGCGTGGGGCCTGTGGACCGCGGCGCGCTGCTCATGGACCTTGCCGACGCCCGCCAGCTCTTGGACATGGAAGACGCCGCCAGCGAGATATTCGGCTTGTTCCGCAGCAAGGTCTATCGGGACTCCGAGGCAGTGGCCGTCGCCCAGCGCTTCAATCGCTCGCGACAGAGCGACAATGACGAGTTTGCGCCGATGATGTTGACCCTTGGGGAGCAGCAGGGACTGGGCGAGTACTTGGACTATGTCGAGACCTTCTCCGGGATCATGGTCTTCGTGTTCGTGATGGCCATGTCGCTGGTTTTGTGGAACGCCGGGCTTCTGGGCGGCCTGCGGCGTCACGGCGAAGTGGGCGTCCGCCTGGCCATAGGGGAAGACAAGGGCCACGTCTATCGCTCCATGCTGGCCGAGTCGGCGTGCATTGGTATCGCCGGGTCGGTGACAGGCACGCTCCTCGGCCTGGCGATAGTCTCTGTCCTGCAGGTGAAGGGGATTGACATGGGGAGATTCTTCAAGGGCTCCTCGCTGATGATTCCGGGAATAGTGCGCGCGCGCATCACCCCGGCCACCTGTTACCTTGGCTTCATCCCTGGGCTTTTCTCCACGCTTCTGGGCACTGCCCTATCTGGCATTCGCATCTACAAGAGGAACACGGCGCAGCTTTTCAAGGAATTCGAAGGATGAAAAGAGGTATGCACAAAATAGCACATCGCTCTGCAAGGGCATTTCTCGCGTTGAGCTCATGGCTCGCATGGGCCTCTGCCCAGGTTCCCTCAGGCGAGTGGATCCTGCAGAAGATCGACGAGAACCTGAGTTCCACAAACCGGGTCATTGTCTCCAAGATGGTCATCCATGGACGACGGGAGGTGCGCACCATCGAGGCCAAGTCGTGGGTGCAGGGGACGGAGAGGTCCTTCACCGAGTACCTTGCGCCGGCGCGTGAGAAAGGCACCAAGATGCTCAAGATAGGAGACAAGCTGTGGATGTACTCTCCGGCCACAGATCGCACCATTCAGATTGCCGGCCACATGCTGCGCCAGTCGGTGATGGGCTCGGACCTCTCCTACGAGGATATGCTGGAGGACCCGAAGCTCAGCAATCTCTATCGTGCCGAGGTCACCGGCAGCGAGACGGTGGACGAACGCGACTGCTGGGTGGTTGCCGTCACCGCCACCTCGGAGACGGTTGTCTACCATTCGCGGAAGCTGTGGGTGGACAAGGAGCGCTTGGTCCCCTTGCGGGAGGAGTTGTTTGCCCGCAGCGGTAAGTTGCTCAAGAGGGTGGAGCTTAAGGACGTACGACGGATTCAGGGCAGATGGTTCCCCATGCGCATTTGGTTCAAGGACATGCTCAAGACTGGCGAGGGGACCGAGTTTGTCGTCGAGTCCATAGAGTTCGACCAGGCCATCCCTGAGCATCTCTTCACCAAGGCCTCGCTCAGGAAATAAGGGTTCCCCAAATGGTGAGGCGTCGAGACTCGCGCGATTTTGCCGATGTCCCGAGAGAATCTACTTGACAAATCCTCCCTATTTCTGTATATTATATGGGGTTGGCAGCAGGTCCATGAGATGGTGGGGGATGGTGAATGGAGCAAATCGACAAGGAGGTGATGCAGGGCTGCCGCAAAGAGGTTGGACGATGGCAGGTACCCTTTGAGCCAGAGGGCTCCGGGGTATTGACGGCACGCGGTTAACGGACCGAACGAAGGAGGTGCCTCGATGAGCAGACTATTAACAGTCAAGATGACGGTGCTTGCGGGAGCGCTGATGGGGCTCTTCGCAGGGGCGAATGCACAGCAGGTGGGCGGACCGTATCAGCCCGACGAGCACACTGTGCTGCTGATGCACTTTGACGGGGACCTCAAGAACGAGTCACAGTTTTCTGCCGACGGGCAATTCCACGGCGCTCTGACCAACTTCTTCTTCCTGCCGAATCCCGTCGCAGGCCTCAACAAGTGCCTGCGCATCGACAACGATTCGCGCACGGACTCGGCCTACGTGACCGTGGCGGACACGCAGTACCTGGACCTCACCGGCAATTGGACCATTGAAGGCTGGATTAACATCTTCACGTTCGGCGAAGGCTCGGACGATTGGCGATGGGTGCCGCGCTTGGTCATCAAGACCGGCGATGAGGTGTTTTGGCGGCCGAACTACTTCGTGGAAATGTGGGGCTCCACGCGTTTCTTCAGCTGCGGCTATCATACCGCCTCACAGGATGCCTGGCCCCAGGCGAATTCTCCGGACAACACCATGGTGCCTGGTCAGTGGTACCACATGGCCTTTGTCCGCGACACCACCAAGCATGTGCTTTTGACCATCATTCATGACGCAGAGCGCAAGCTGCGCACCTTTGCCGTGGCTGACTACCTGACCTTCGGCGCCGCCGACCCGACGCCCATTACCACCAACCAGCCACTGCACATCGGTTACGCCGGCGGTGGCGGTGACTCCTTCTTGGACGGCTTTGTCGACGAGATCCGCATCAGTAATGTGGTGCGGCCGTTTGCGGTTCCCCCCATCGTCTCCAGTGTTACGGTCATGCCTAACCAGACTGCGGACGTGACCAGTTATCCGGTGGGCGCGAATGCCTACACGCTCATGGGGGCGGCGATCCAGTCGGTTACCCTCTACTATGCGGTGGGCAGCGGCCCGTGGCAGTCGGTGGCGATGACCCACGTTGCCGGCGACTCTTTCACGGCGGTCATCCCGCAGCAGCCGTTGGGCTCTATCGTCAAGTACTACGTGGAGGCAATAGACAACCAGGGCCTGTCCTTCGCCTACCCACGCGACGCAGGGTGGGGCGCAATGCCGTACTACACCTTTGGCATCTACAGCCCGAACACGAACATCTTAGACCTCGGGTTTGAGGAAGGCTCCGGCACGCCGGTCGACGCCTCCCCGTACAACAATCCGGTGACGGTGGTTGGTGCACCGGTCTACTCCACCGACGCAGCTGTGGGCAACTACTCGCTCTACTTTGAGGGCGATTCGAGCTACTTGGAGGTGGACTCGCCATTCCTTTCCAGCACGGAGTTCTGCGTCGACCTCTGGTTCAAAGCGGACACCATCGAGAACTACTGCCGCATCATCAACCGGCCGGCCACCTCGCAAACGTGGGCGAACAACAACTACCAGATCCGCTTCGACGACAGCCGGCACGTGCAGGGCATTGTGGACGGCACGGTTACGCTCACAACCACTGCCCAAGTGGAACCGGGTAAGTGGTACCATGTGGTGTTCGAAGTGCAGGACGCGCCAGCCGGGTTCCCGGCCGTGTGCATTGGCTCCCTCCTCCTGGAGGATTCGGCAGGCACCAGCCTTTATGGTCGTTTCTTGCCGTCCAACACCCCGGTGGCACTGCGAAATGCGCCGCTCCGCATAGGCAAGGCTGCTGGCGGCACCTATCCGCCCTATTTCCAGGGCCGGCTGGACAACATCAAGATCTACAACTATCCGGCGGCCAGACTCTACAATCGCTTCACGGGCGTCGAGCCGCAGACGGCGGAGGTGCCTGCGCGCTTTGAGTTGGCGCAGAACTACCCGAACCCGTTCAACCCCACGACGGAGATCCGCTTTGCAGTTCCTCGTGCATCCAAGCTTACGCTGGCGGTGTACAACCTGCTCGGCGCCAGGGTGAAGACGCTAGTGAACAAGGAAGTGGTCCCCGGCCGCCATGTGGTCACTTGGGACGGCAGGGATGAGGCGGGCCGCGAGGTGGCCAGCGGCGTGTACATCTACCGCCTGGAAGCTGACGGGTTCACCGCTGCCCACAAGATGCTGTTAGTGCGGTAGGAGAAGAGCAGCAGGGGGTGGGCCTACCGTGGCTCACCCCCTGCTTATAGGTAGTTGTCCGAGCACGGCAAAGTGGCGCCCCTGGCTTGCAGAAGAGGCGATTCCCTTGTGGGTGTAAGGCCGACGACAAGGTACTATCTGAGTGAGGTCTCAAGGTCATGAGGAGAAGGCAACTTGCGTGTGCCATAGTGTGGTGCGCAGGGGTGGTGGCGCTGCTCCTGGCCGCCGGGTGTGACACGGGGGTGGAAGTCTCGCCTCAGCCAGGAATCCTGCGCGTTACGCTGCAGTCGGACCCCGCGGACACTTCCATTCTCATCGTCAAAGACACCGTGAACGTGGCCGAGGGGGACAGCTTTGGCGTGACCGTCTACCAGGGGAAGGTGTACAACGACAGTGCCTTCGCCTTGCTGTACACTACACCACGCACCTACCAGCAGCAGGATGTGACCTACAACATCATTAAACGAAGTGCGGGCCAGTACCACAAGTTCACCATCTATGAGTGCCACGTTCCGCCCTTCTCTTATGACAAAATCACCTTCGGCATGACGCCGCGCATCCTGCGCCTTGGGACCTTCGAGATTCCGGTCAAATCCCCTACTGACGTGAGCCCCTTTGTGGAGCTGCACACACAGTTTCACGTGGAGGAAAAGGGGGTCACCGAGGTAGAGGTGCGCATTCGTCCGTTTCGCTCGGTACGGCGCTACCGCGACAGTTATCTTTTTGTTCCCGACGTGGAAATCGTCAGCGTGAAGAATCTATGAACGACAGTGGAGGCGGGGGCAATTCGCAAGAACCGATGCTGAGGTGACCAAGCCCATGAAGCGTGTGGTGACGTCCGCTTTTCTGCTCGCTCTGGCCATAGGTGTGGCATGGTTCGGCTGTGCACGCAAGACTTCGCCTGCGCGTCCTAATCTTCCCCCCAACACGACCGTGGCGAACATCCCGGTGGATGGGGACACGCTGTTTGCTCTTGTCACCTTGCACTGGGACGGCGAAGACGACGACGGTTACATCGCCGGCTACGAGTACCGCTACATAACCTATCACGTGCACGCCGGCGACTCGGTGGTGCAGGCATGGACGCGCAGCGAGCAGACCCGTGCGACCATCGCCTTCGAATCGAGCGATGTGCTCAACCGCCAGCGCTTCCAGGTGCGCGCAGTGGACAATGACGGCGACGTCGACCCTACCCCGGCAGAGAAATGGTTCTACACCTATCAAACGGTCTTCCCCACTACGGAGATCTTGACCCCGACGCAGAACCAGCAGTTCTTTGTCATCGAGCAGACCACCGACTGGTGGCTGGGCATTCACCTCATCTTTCGGGCGCGGGACCAGGACGGCGAAGTGGTGGAGTTTGCCTGGGCCGTTGATGACGGTGAGTGGCACTGGATGGCGGATACATCTGTCTACATCGGCCCGGAGCACTTTGTGCCGTTGGACGGCAAGCACACGCTTCGCGCCACTTGCCGCGACAACACCAACCTGGTCGATCCGGTGGGGGATGCGGTCACGGTGGAACTCATCAAACCCACCTTCAGCAAGCCCATTCTCATCATCGACGAGACGGTGGAGTCGAAATTCCCCTTCGGCATCAGCTTCAAGGACGCCGACGTGGACAGCTTCTATGCGCGCATCTTTGGCACGCGCGACTCTTGGGATTTTGAGAAGAACGGCATGCCTCCCAAGAAGGTGCTGGGCGAGTACAAGCTGTTGGTCTGGCATGCGGATAACTATTTCACCTATGAGGGCGATGTGCACAGGTTGCCGCAGCACATTAACGACATCATCGACTATTTGAACGTGGGTGGCGACTTTATTATGGGAGGGTGGCGTATCCTCAAGTCGTTTGCCCATGCCGAGCCATTTCCCAAGAGCTTCCGCGAGGGGGACTTTATCTACGATTACCTGCACATCATGGTGGCCGATGAGTCGCCGCCTATTCCTGACTTCAATGGCGCCTATTCCAGCGACACGCTGCGCTTCAGCAGCATCCGCGTGGACTCGCTGAAACTCTCCGAGTCGTACCTGACCTCGATTCCTGTGATCGGGTTACAGTACGTGAATGTCATGCCGCGGCGCGCCGGCTTTACCAGCGTCATCTGGCGCTACAAGAATGACGACTATGTGGGCATCCCGACCTATCGGGGCTACCCCGTCGGCATCCGCTACTACGGCACCAGCTTCGACGCCATTGTGCTGGGCTTCCCGATGTTCTTCATCAAGGAGGTGGATGCCGCGCGCATGGCCCAGGAGATGCTCAGGAGTCTCGGCTATTGATGTCCCTTTGCTCAAGAGAACGTGACGATGAGGAAAACGATGGTGCTCAGGCAGCGTAGTCTTGCCTTGGTAGCGTTGGCAGCAGTCCTGTGGGGCCATCAGCTTTGGGCGGGAAATACCGGCAAGATCGCCGGCATGGTGGTCGACAAGCAGACCAAAGAGCCGCTGATGGCCTGTAACGTGATGGTACGGGGCACCACCTTAGGAGCTGCCACCGATGCAAAGGGGATGTACTACATCCTGCAAGTGCCACCTGGCAGATACGAGGTGGCAGCGTCATACATCGGCTATCACACCAAGACGGTGGCCAATGTGGAGGTGAAGGTAGACCTCACCACGCGCGTCAACTTTGAGCTGGAGCCGACGGCCATCGAGTTTCCCGAGTTGGTGGTGGTGGCCGAAGAGCCGCTGGTGCAGCTGGACATCACCTCTACGCGCAAAACGACAAGCCGCGAGCAGATCGAGCAGACCCCGGGTTTCGAGAGGACAACCGACCTCTTCCTTTTGCAAGGGGGCGCTGTCATCGATGCGGCACCGCAGGCCATTCGTTTCGGGGATGGCACGCGGCTCCAGGTGCGCGACGAGAGCGTCAAGGACATCCACGTGCGCGGCGGCCGCGGTGGCGAGATTCTCTTCATGGTGGACGGCGTACCAGTGACGCACCCCATCTACGGTGGGCGGGACGTGCTCAACCTCAACGTGGTGGACATCAAGCAGATGGAGCTGCTGACTGGAGCGTTCAATGCCGAGTACGGCCAGGCACAGTCGGGGGTGGTTAACATCACTACGCGCTCCGGAGGGCAACGACTGGAAGGCGGCGTCGAGTACAAGTCCTCTGAGATGTTCAACACCTATGCGACCGACTACGGTTCCTTCTACTTCGGGGGGCCTGAGCCGGTGTCGCGGTTGCTCGCGGCGCGGGGGCTCCGCTTGCCGGGTACCTTGAGCTTCTTCTTGTCGGGCAACGGCACCCTTTCGGACACACCCTACAACAACCACCGCAAGCGCGACGATATCAATGTCCTCGGCTTGAGGATTAGGGAAAAGCAAGACAACGACGGCAACTTCAACGCCAAGATTGGCTGGCAATTGACGCAGCAGCTGGACCTGGGCTTCTCCTACCACGGCTCCTGGAAGAGCTGGAGCAGTTTTGACTGGCTGTGGAAGAACTATCCTGACCACACGGCCGAGTATGCGCGCAACAATCAGAACCTTATGCTGCGTGTGAACCATACGCTTTCGCCGGCGACTTTCTACACCGTCAATCTTGGCTATCTGACTGTGGACTATACCGGCTCGCTGGACGGCAAGTCGCCTGCCGATTTCTGGCGCTTCTACAAGGACGGAGTGGAGTACGACTACTACACCTATGTTCGTAACTTCTCAGGAGCGCCAGACTCGCTCAAGTCCACCATTAAGGCACCGACCACGGACGGCTATGGCTTCTTTGATGCCCAGAGCTACGAGAACATTTGGCGAGACGACCACACCAAGACGCTGACGGTGAAGGCCGACATCACTTCGCAGATCCACCCTGAGCATCTGGTGAAGACGGGTTTCTTGGTCCAGTCCAACGATATTCACTATGTCGACATCCAGGATGGCGGGGTAAAGCTCTCCAACTACGGGCAGTACGTGTTCAAGAACGAGCCCCCGTTCCCGGCCCCGAACGGGCCGTACAAGGAGTTTGGTCAGAATCGTTGGGTGTTCACCGCTTACCCAACCAGCGGCGGGTGGTACATACAGGACAAGTTCGAAAAGGGGTCGCTGATCATCAACGCGGGAGTCCGCGCCGACTGGCTCCGCTTGGGCTCGACGGTGGAGAACAAGGCGTGGAAGAAAGCCTGGGAGGAGGCCACTGGCTTGCGCGCCAATTGGAAGCAGCTGAAGTACAAGATAAGCCCGCGCTTCGGGATCTCGTTCCCCATTTCCGACCGCACGGTGATTTTCTTCTCCTACGGGCACTTTAACCAGTTCCCCGAGCTGCAGTACCTGTACCGCGACCCTTACACGGGTGGCTTTACGGGCAATCCCTTCTTAGACTTTGAGCAGACAATCTTGTACGAGTTCGGCTTCACGCACCAGTTCCTCAGTGACTGGGCCATTGATGTAAAGAGCTATACCAAGGACATCTCCAAGCAGGTGGAGACGACGCAACTGCTGGCGGCTCTTGGCCTGCCGGTCTATCTCTACGACAACAAAGGGTACGCCAGAGCGCGTGGTCTGGAGTTCGAATTGGTGAAGAGGTACTCCCATTTTACCTCAGGCAAGTTGAACTACACAGTGCAGTGGGCGACAGGCTATTCGTCATCCGCCTTTGAGAACTATATCCGCTCGCTCACCGATTTCCCTCTACCCATCCGAGAGCGCCGCTTGGGGTGGGATGTTCGCCACCAGTTCATCTTGCAGGCGATGTTGGAGGCTCCGCCCAAGAAGAACCCGAAGATGTTTGGCCTCAAGCTTCCTGATAACTGGAACGTGACCATCCTTTCGCGGGTCTCCTCTGGGCAACCGTACACACCTTTCACCCTCGATCCTGTGGTGGCTCAGAAGACCGAGAACTCTGCCAGCGGCCCATGGACCATGTCCACTGATGCCAAAATTCGCAAGTCGTTCAACTTTGGGCCGGCGCGCCTTTCGCTGTTCGTCGACATCTTCAACCTCTTTGGCGAGAAGAACACGCAGATCAGCTATGCGTTCAACACCCTCACCGGCAAACCTTACAAGTACGGTGACGTGGACCCGCAGTTGACGGCGATCAATGTCTACCAGTACCTGAGCTGGCACAAGATTTACAGCCTCATGGACCCACGGCAGTTTTCCACGGGCCGGCACGTAAAGATAGGAACGAGCATTGACTGGTCATTGGACTGAAGATCGGGAGTACCACTTGTTCCCCGGCCGGCAACGGCGCCAAGGGGTATGCTGTCACGCGACCCCTCGCCGAAGGTGTGCGGCTCTTCTCACCCTCGTGGCGACGCTGGTGTTGAGCACTTCGCTCCTTGGCCAGGCCCGGGTGGCCCTGGACTGGAAGCTGCACGACGTAGGCAAGGTGCGGCAGTTTGTCTCCAACATCGGCAGCCTGTGGCCCACCTGGGTCTTATGGGGAAGTTGGACAGGGCTCATCTATTGCGAGTTCCCGCCCGGCAGCCATGAGGAACACGTGGGGGAGGGCGGTATCTGGATTGGTGCGATCACCGGCGTTGACACTGCGGTCTCGGTGACGACCAGCTGGCATTCCGACGTCGAGTTCTTCCCCAGCTCTGCCAAATGGGACACCATTTGGGTGGTGGAAAAGGGAGACACGGTGGACATACCCTATTGGCCGGGCTATACAGCCGTTGGCGATCAGGACTTTGTCTGCCGGTATGCGGACTTTCACATTACCAACATCGCCTTGCACACCCCGTTGTATGTGGACGTGATCCAGACCAGTCATGTCTGGGCCTCACCGCCGTTGGACGAAATGGTGGTGTTCCGCTACTGGGTGACCGCCACAGCCAAGCCCTTGCAGAATGTGTGGGTTGCTTACTGGCTGGACGGGAATGTCGGCTACCGCGGTCCGGGGTGGTCCTTTGCGCTGGACGACTATTCGGTCTACTATCCGGAACGGCAGATGGGTGTCTCAATAGACGCCGCAGGCGGGCCTGATGGCGATGCGTACAGCCCCATCGCGGTCAAGATTTATCCGCCCCAGGGGATGGGCAAGCTGCGCTGGACCTTTAACTGGATCCAAAACCCGGACTTTGGCCCGCCCGCGCGCGACCCTGACCGCTACCGAGAGATGGCGGCAGGGGTGATCATGCAAAACCAGCTTGACCCCATCGGCTCGCAGTTTTTCATAGCCTTCGGACCGTTCAACCTCCAGGTTGGCGACACGGTGCAGTTCTATGTGGGTGAGATCCTCGGCAAGGGTCTCAAGGGGCTGCTGAAGAACGCCGATCGTTTGGACTGGTTGGTGGCGAACGACTTCAAGGTGCCGTCGCCGCCGCC
Source organism: candidate division KSB1 bacterium (assembly GCA_024655945.1). Lineage (NCBI taxonomy): Bacteria > Pseudomonadati > Candidatus Zhuqueibacterota bacterium. Next base: position 329,711 of record JANLFK010000002.1, on the reverse strand, counting down.
GCGGCCGCCGCTGCGGGTGGAGACCCGCTCTCACCAGGTGGTGCTGCGCTGGAAGGCGCAGCCAGGCGAGCCAGATCCGGAGACCTACCAGGACCCCAATCGCGCCGACCACTGTCCGCAGCCGTTCGAAGGATACCGTGTGTACAAGAGCACGGTCGGCCCCACCGGCCCATGGACCCTGTTGGCCGAATATGACCTGCCTGGCAACGATCTTGGGGCAAACACCGGCCTGGCCTACGAGTACACTGACGTAGGGCTGCTCAACAACCTCGAGTACTACTACTCGGTGACCGCGTACTCGAAGCCTGACACCGTGTCGGGTTTTCCCTCGCAGGAATCCAGTGTCCCCGCCAATGCCAAGGTGGTGGTGCCGGGGACTGAGCCTCCTGCCACGGTGGGACAGGTCGCAGTGGTTCCCAATCCCTACCGCGGCGACGTCGCTTATCACTCCTACAACCCGCCATGGGAGCGCCCGAAGGGCACGCGCGAGCGCTGGATGGAGCAGGACCGTCGTATCCAGTTCATCAACCTACCTGAGGCGTGCGAAATCGATGTCTACACCTTAGCAGGTGACCATGTCATCTCCATCAGCCACCACGACCCGTACAAGGGGTATGAAGACTGGAACCTGACCTCCGGCGTGGGACAGGCGGTTGCAAGTGGCATCTACCTTTTCACCGTCAAGGACACCAGAACCGGCGCCGTACAAGTGGGCAAGTTCGTGATAATCAAATGATGCGAACCACCTTGCGCAAAACAGGAAGAAGAGTGAGAGTCTTGGGTGTACCCATGAGCCTTGCAACTTGCAGGTGGGCGGCAGCGGTCGTTGCTTGTTGCCTTCTGTTCCTGTGGGCCTTCCCGGCGAAGGCGCAGTGGACCAACCTGGATTGGAAGCTGCACAACGTGGGCAAGGTGCGGCAGCTGGTGACTAACATGGGCACCTTGGACGACACCCACGACTACGTACGCGTGGGCTATCCGGGGCTCTTGTATTGCGAAATGCCGCCGGGCAGCAACGAGGAACATGTCTACCAAGGTGGGATCTGGATCGGGGCCATCACCCCGTCCGGGGACACGCTTGTCTCCGTGTCGCGGACCCACTTCACGCCCCACGAGTTCTTCCCCACTGCCGAACCATGGGATACGGTGTGGGTGGTACAGAAGGGTGATACAGTTGACATTCCGTATTGGCCACGCTACGCGGCTATCTCCGACCAGGACTTTGTCTGCCGGTATAGCGACTATAACATCCTCAACGTCACTGACCACACCCCACTCTATCTGGACGTGGTACAGTGGAGTTATGCCTGGAGTTCGCCGCCGCTGGACGAATTTCTCGTGTTCAATTACAACGTGATGCCCACCAAGTTCCCCTTGCGGGAGGTGTACGTCGGCTTTTGGCTGCATGGCGAGATTGGCAACAACGACGCGGCTCTCAACTTCTTAGATGAACATACCTACTTCTTCCCAGCGCAATTCATGGCCGTGGGTGAGGATAACCCCGGCGGCGATGATGGTACGGCGATAAGCCCCATCGGCATCAAGGTGCTCTATCCGGCCGATAGCACGCTCAAGTGGACCTTCAAGTGGTACAATCACGAGGACTTGGCCGGGTGGGGCCGAGACCCGGTGCGCTACCGGCTGGGCATGGCCAGCGGCGAGATCATGCAAAACCGCCCCGAGATCGAACGGGCGCATATTTCGATTGCCTTTGGGCCTTTCCCCTACCTGAACGTGGGTGACACGCTTCACTTCGAGATAGGCGAAGTCTTCGGGATGGGCATGGCGGGTCTGATGAAGAATGCCAAGTACCTGGAGTTTCTGCGCGACCGGCGCTATCGCGTGCCGTTTCCACCTCCTCGGCCACCGCTGCGGGTCTTTCCTGCATCGCACCGCGTGACGCTCTCCTGGAAACCACTGGCTGGTGAGGTGGACCCGGAGAAGTACTACGACCCTTATCGCGGGGACCACAGCTCGCAGCCGTTCGAAGGGTATCGACTCTACAAGAGCACCGTGAGCGCCCAGGGACCGTGGACCTTGCTGGCAGAGTACGACCTACCGGGAAATCGCTACGGCCAAAACACCGGGCTTGCCTACGAATACACCGATGTGGGCTTGGTGAACAACGTCGAGTACTACTACAGTGTCACCGCCTTTTCCAAGCCCGACTCGGTGACCAATTTTCCTTCTCAGGAGTCGAGCGTGACGGCCAACGCCAAGAAGGTGGTGCCTGGTACCCCGCCGCCGGAGAAGGTGGGGCAGGTGGCCGTCGTGCCTAATCCCTATCGGGGCGACGTGGCCTATCATCAATACAATCCGCAGTGGGAAAAGCCGGCGGGCACACGCAAACGATGGATGGAGCAGGACAGGCGTGTGCAGTTTATTAACCTGCCGGCGCAGTGCATTATCAAGGTGTACACTTTGGCCGGAGACCTTATCACCACGCTGGAACACGATGACGCCAGTCGTGGCTATGAGGACTGGAACCTGACCTCCTCGGTGGGGCAGGCCATCGCCAGCGGCATCTACCTTTTCACGGTGGAGGACAAGCGCACTGGCGAGGTGCAAGTGGGCAAGTTTGTGGTGATCAAGTAGAGGACCGTCGTTCGTATGAGAAAGAAGACGAAGCTTGCGTATCGAAAATGGTTGGGGGTGGTGCTGCTCCTGCCGGCCGTGGTCGTCGCCCAGTACGAGCGCCCTGGCAGTACTGATGCGCAGTTTCTCAAGATAGGCGTCAGCGCCCGAGGCGCAGGCATGGGCGACGCGTTCATTGCCATGGTCGACGGCGCCGAGGCGGCTCACTACAACCCAGCTGCCTTAGCCTGGATTCCGGGCAATGCTGTGGCTTTCACCCATACGGGCTGGTTTGCGGGCATCAACCACGATTATGTGGCGGCAGCCCGCACCTTTGGCCGCGCCGGCACGTTTGCGCTCTCGGCCACCGCGCTTTACACCGACGAGATGAAGGTGCGCACTCCCCTGCAGCCAGACGGCACCGGCGAGACCTTCTACGCCGGGAACTATCGCATAGGACTCAGCTACGCTCGCTATTTGACCGACCGTGTCACTTTTGGCGGCACACTCAACTACATCCGCATGGCGCTGTACTCTGATTTCGTCGGCGCGGCTGTGGCGGCGGACATCGCCGTCCTCTACGTGACCCACTTTCGCGGTTTTCGCTTCGGCATGAAGATCGCCAATTTCGGCTCGGAAGTCAAGTTCGTGCACGAATCGTACCCGTTGCCCACGAACTTTACTTTTGGTCTGGCCATCAACGCCATCGACGGCCAGGCACAGAGGCTGGCGGTAAGCTTCTCCGCCATGAAGCCCAACGACGGCCGCCCTTTGGGGGAGGTTGGCGCAGAGTGGTGCTACCAGAATCTCCTCTTCCTCCGCAGTGGCTATCGTCTCAATCATGATGTGGCGCGCTACTCCTTCGGCGGCGGACTGCAAGTGGATGTGGGTGGGCTGTGCTTCCGATTGGATTACGCTTACAGCGACTTTGGCCTGTTGGGTGCTGCGCAACGGATAGGCGTCAATGCGCAATTCTGAGCGCCTATGGCGGCGCGAAAGTAGCTGGCCGTTGCCGACGCGTGGCCCCTGGAGCACAAGCAGAGCCCGGTCCCGCCTCAGCGCCGCCCCCTTTTTCCGTGCTGCCCCATGGTGACGAGTCGGTGCGCAGCGCTCCTCCTGTTGGTGACGCTCACCCAGCCGCTGGCGGCGCACGGTTACCGCTTTTCGCAAACCCCTGAAGAGATGCGCGACCAAGTCTGGGTGCACGTCGACCCGACGCTCATCACTGTGCAATACGAATCCCTCTATCTCGGCCAGCTTGCGCCGCACATTCGCAACATGATCGACACCAATGCCGACACCGTGCTCAGCGCCGCCGAGGTAGAAGATTTTTTCACAGAGTTCGCCCGCTCGCTGAATGACCTGCTGCAACAGGAGCCGTTGCGCATTGGTGGCCGGCGCTCCCGCATGCGCCTTGTGGAGTGTGAGGCGCCTGGTCTGCTCGCCGACAGCCTGCTTGCGCCGCTCAGGCTGCGCATGGTGTTCCTGGTCGAAAGTGGCCAGCTCTCGCCGGGGGATCATGATCTGGAGGCAGACCCCCGTCTCTTCTTCATCTGCGGGAACCACTTCATCGATCTGGCCAAAGAGAGGGTGGCCTTCACTGATGAGCAGGAGCGGGCGATCGGCAGATTGCTCCAGCTTCGTGTTATCGGCTCGCCCTCCATTTCATTCCTGTCCACGTACCCGGGATATATCAAGCGGGACTTGGACATGGTGGTCATCAGCGGCGTGTTTTACGACGAGACTGTGCTGCGTATTCGCAAAGGAAAGTACCCGAAGTTGAAAATCCGCTTCCGGTGCACTCGGTGACAGCCGTGAGCCAAGACCTGGTCAAAGAGGTGCTTTACTATGAGCACGTGAGCCCCCTGTTTGCGCTGGCGGTTCTTGGCGTTGCTTTCCTGCTGGGAGCTCTGCACGCCCTCGGCCCAGGGCATGGCAAGTCGCTGATGGCTGCCTATCTGGTCAGCTCTCAGGGACGGATTCCCGATGCGGTGCTGCTTGCTCTTGTTCTGACAGCTTCCCACGTCTTGGTGGTAGTGGTCGTTGCGCTGCTGGCTCTCTGGGTCACTGACTTTTTTTGGCCAGAAAGAGCTGCAAGATGGTTTTCTTTGGGCTCCGGTGTGGCCGTCTCTGGTATCGGGCTTTGGTTGCTCTTCGCGAGGATCAGGGCTGTGTTCAAGAGGCGGCAGACCTCGCTTTCATCGCGGGGAACGGGCCAGGAGCAAGCGTCCTGGCACGGTGGTGATGTTCATGAGAGACATTTTCATCACCACGAACACGAATACCACCACGCACAAGGCGTGTCTGTGGGGCCGCGAACGTGGTGGGGCGCGATCTCCTTAGGTTTCTCCGGTGGGCTCGTGCCGTGCCCAAAGGCTCTGGTGATCTTGCTCCTGGCCATATCGATGCACAAGGTCCCCCTTGGGTTGGCCCTTGTGGCCAGCTTTAGCCTGGGGATGGCAGTGGTGATGGTGGTGTTAGGCGTTGTCGTGGTGAGGGGGGCGCGCCTGGCCCAAGGCCGCCTGCCCGCCTGGGGCACCACTGCCGTGGCGGTGGCGGGTGCCGTGGTGATTGTTGCCCTTGGTGTGCTGGTGGCCATGCGCTCACTGGTCGCGAGCTGACATGGCGACGGCAGGAATTCTGGGCAAGAAGCAACGCTGTCCCAGCCGGTTGCTCCCGCCTCTGATGGCCAGGCGCTGCGCTTTTTCTCTGGAGGATGGGTGACATCAGCAAGGTCATGGCTTAGGCCTCTCGTCCTCGTCGGCTTGGCATCGTGGGTGGTGCCGGCTGGCAGTCAGTGGATCTATTTCCGCAATTTTGTGCGCCACGCCGACGGGCAGTTCTGCCGCCATCAGCCGCCGGAGGCGAGCTTCACGGTGTTCTTGAACGGGGACGAGTCGCGCATTCTGCTGGAGAACGCGCCTCGCTGGGACACGGGCGGGGATCCGAACATCGACGGCAAGGGTACCTTTGGCGTGGAGCTGGGCAACTTTTCGCCAGCCGTGGCAATGGGGGATTGCGTGGTAGTGCGTTTTTGCTGTGAGGCGGCCGGGGAGCAGGGCGTTCTCGCCGAACGGATCGATGCCATCCCCTGGTACCGTTGGCCCTCTACGCTGTACTTGGCCAAGGTGCAGATGCCTGCGCGCCCGCGAGGACTGCGCCTGCACCGGAACATTCGCGGCCATCGGGAGCTGACGTGGGAGGCAATCCCCAACGCCACTTACGCCGTCTATCGGCGGGCGCTGCAGGACACGGTGGCTGGTGGTCTGGCGCGCAGGCAGTACCAGCTGATGGCCGAAGGGCTCTTCACAAGCAGTTTCACCGACTCTGCTGTGGCGCCGGGTGCGAGTTATGGCTACGTGGTCTTTGCCCGGTCATCATCGGGCACTTGGGGCCCCCACTCGGAGGAGGTCAATGAGATCGTGGCGGGTGCCGACTTGGACGTCGGGTGGATTGCCCGCCTGCCGCGCCTCAGCTACGTGTGGGGGAGCAGCGACCCGGCAGTGGAAGGATGGCCCAGGCCGGGGGAGCTGGTGACCTGGCGCGCTCATATCCGCAACTGGGCCGCCGAGGACATGTCGGCTGTCCCGTACGCCTGGCTCCTCGACGGCGAGGAGGTGGCGCGTGGCCTGGTGGACCTGCCCGACTCGGGCATGGCGACCGTCGACTATAGCTCGCCATGGACCTTCGCGCGCCATGAACTGGAGTTCGTCATCGACCCGGACAATGAAGTACCTGAAGAGGAGGAGGGCAACAACGCCGTTCTCATTTACACCAACGCCCTCAGCGTTGGTTTCTATGTCGAGCAGAGCGTGTACGACTACTTTCACCGGTACCAGAAGGAGTTGGGGGTACATGCCAATTCCTGGGAGGATTGGGCGCAGCGTCACGTGCGCCGCTGGAACCAAATGTTCGCCAACGCGGTCTATCCCGAGACTCCGGAGGGTGTGCTGGACCGCCTGCGCATTGACCATATCACCGTGGTGCCCGATGGCAGGCTCCCTCTTGCCGGAGGTTTGGCGACAAACACCCCCAACTTGCAGGATCGCACCGTCGACCTCCAGTGGGGTTTTCCTGCCAGCTTGCTGACGAGCGGCTTCTACGCCAACCATAAGAGTATCAGCGATAGCAACCCCTTCTTTTTCGAAGGCTCACTGCTCCACGAACTGGGGCACGCACGCTACCTGATTGACCTCTATGGCTTCAACGTCCACGACAACGGCAGTGGTAGCACCGTTGCCATCATGGAAGGAGGTCGGCTCATCGTGGGCACTCCTTACATGCCGCTCGTGGGTGGCGACGCGGTGCACTACACCCCGTACAAAGGGCTGATGAATGGGGAGTACACCTGGATTGACCGGTACAGTGCTGTGGCTTTGAATCTCATCGCGGGCCATCGTGCAACCAAGGGCAACTACAACGCTCCGGAAAACATCGGAGCATTCATGCAGGACTTGCCCCTTGAGAACTGTCTGACCGTGAAAGACAACGGCGGCAACCCCTTGCCCGGTGCCCAGGTCTCTGTCTATCGTGCGACTGGACAGCCAGGGGTGTGGTACGGCAAGTACTTCGACGACAAGGCGGACATGCTCCTTTTCGCCGATGACGCAGGGAATGTCTACCTTGGGCGCTGTCCATTCTCTGCAACCGGCGTGATTGTCCACGACTATGGGTTGTCCAACGCCGTGCTCATTGTCAGGGTGGAGCACGGAGGGGGAGTTGGGTATGGCTTTCTGGAGTCCACGGACTTTAACATGGAGTATTGGCGGGGCCATATCGAAGTGGGGCGGCACGAGTTGCGCGTGAATCTCGTGCCCAAGACCACCGTCCTGACTGCTTCAGGAGAGGAGCCACAAACCACCTGCACGCTCAGCATAGCCTTTCCCAATCCCTTCAACCAAAGTACGGAATTCGCCTATAGCACCACGGGACAAGGCCAGACGCAAGTGGCCATCTTTGATGTGAGCGGCAGGTTGATCAGGACACTGATTGCTCAGGAGCTTCCGGCTGGCACATACCGGGTACAGTGGGACGGAAAGGACCAGTACGGTTTGGCCGCGCCCACTGGTGTTTACTGGTGTCGCCTCACAAACGGGATGCTGGTGCGCAGACAGCAGGTTACACTGGTCCGTTAGCGCGGGGACGCAAAGATGACCCGGCGGCTTATTGCGGTTGCTATGATAGAGGCGGTCGTTCTTGCCTGGGCGACCTTGGGGTGGCCGCAACACGAACTCTCGCAATTGGCTGTGACGGGCCGCGACCCTCTGTTCACCACCTATGCGGCGCCTGTGGCGCGCTCTCAGTTCGTCTTGGACGAAGGGTATCAGCTCAAGTTTTCGGAGCCGGAGCGCGGGGTGGAGTTCACCACCGACAATGGGGGCACCCTTGGTCTTGCCTTCAGAGTGGGGGGCGTAGTGCACTACCAGGTGCGCGACCTGGCGGAGGAGCCCGTGATTATAGCCTCGTATAGCGACTTGGTGAAGCTGCGCATGCGACCGTTTCCGGAAATCGAGGTGGAGGTCTTCTTTCAGGTCTACAGCTCACGGATTGCCATCGAAGAACTGGCAATCACCAACTCGGGCGCAGCCGCACAGGTCGTGGACGCCTACGCGTTTCTCCATCACCCCCAAGGGCTTCGGGCGCCGGCGATGAGGGAGGATGCGCGCAGCTTCGTCTGCTCCCATGAGGAGCCTCCAGACTGGTGGACCCTTGCGCATGGGGTTCCTTATTGCCGCAACGTAACCGATATTCTTGTTCTGGATGCACCGGCCCAGGCGTATGGCGGCTATGCGAGCCTGGGCGAGCCGCCTGGGCCGCCCCTGGCGCGTAGTGCGCGCGGTGGCAATTACTGCGTGGAGTGGGGCACGGTGCACCACGCGGACGGCTCCCTGTGCACGCACCAGCCACCCTTGGTGCAACAGCTGATCACGCGCGCGGACAGCCAGGGCGAGATTCTCACCGAAGATGCACCAAAGTGGGGCGATCCAGACCCGAACATTCCGGGGAATGGTTTCCAGGGCTGCGAGCTGGGCAACTTTCTTCGCCCGCCGCTCAGGGTCGGCGATTCGGTCATCGTGGTCTTTACGTGCAACGCCACGGGGGAACAGGGCGCAGCAGGGGCAGCCGTGGGGGAACTGCCTGCGCCATCGGGCGTGCGGATTGACCTCAGGCTCGCGCCCACCTCGCTGCCACCTGCACCCCGCGACGTGCATGTCCACTTTGCCGCTAACCACGAGGCGGCAGTGGTGAGCTGGGTGCCAGAGCCTGGTTGCCGCTACACCCTCTACCGGAGGACCTCCGGCACGCCAGGGCGCTACGACTTGATTGCCCAGGAGCTCACCGACCCTGGCTACCTCGACTTGGCGCTCGACCCGGACAGCAGCTACCGGTACGTGCTTGTCGGCCGCGACCAGCACGGCACCTGGGGATGGCGCTCCGCCGAGGTGGGGCGGCCAGCGGTGACGTCCTTCTTCGCAGATGTCAACAACCCCCGCCTGTCCGGGCTCATCGGCGAGGAGTGCCGCGTCGTGGCGGTGCAGCGCTCTATGTCACTGCAGCCAGGCGAGACCAAGAGCATCCGCCTGATTCGCGGCGTCATCGAGGAGGGAGGCAACGTGGACAGCCTGGCCATGGTCTGCCAGGCTCTCATGGCCTACGACATGGAAGAGGCGCTGCGCGAGGACGAGGCGGCCTATGCGCGCATCCCGCGCCTGGCATGGCCGAGCCGCGACCACCGCCTGATGTACTGGAGCGCCTTCTCGATGATGCGCCAATGCATGATGCCGCCGGAAGGCGAATGTTCCTTCAACTACTATCTTTTCTCGCGAGAACCAACATGGGGATGGGGGCACGGAGGCCAGGTTTTTCACGAAAGCCTGGCGATGCTGGCATACGCCTATATGGACCCGGTGGGCGCCCAGAATTCGCAGCGCCTCTACGCCGAGCGCATGAACAGCCGGAGCGAGTGGCCCGATGGTTACATCCCTTACCGTGTGGGCCCCTATCTCAACGAGCTGCTCTACTGGGCCAACGAGTACTCTTCCTCAGCGCCATGGTTCAACTGGGAGACGTGGCAGATCTTCCAGGTGACGCACGACACCAGTTTTGTCAGGGACATGTACGATTATGGGGTGAGGTTCCACAACTTCTGGCTGCGGGAGCGCGACGACGATCGAGATGGCCTCTGCGAATGGGGCGGCGATGCTTTCTTGGAGTCGGTGAGGGACTACAACGTGATCTGGGACCTGTTGGGCGGCTACTCGGATCCCCACAACGCCAACAAGGTGGAAGCCCTCGACCTCAATTGCGAGCTGGTCATGGAGGAGAAGGCGCTGGCTTCCATGGCGGCTCTCCTAGGAAAGCAGGAAGAAAGCGCGCATTGGGAACGCCTTGCCCAGGCACGGGCCGACGCCATCAACGCGCTCATGTGGGACCCGGAGACGCGGTTCTACTACCACGTCGACAAGCATACCCACACTTTCACCTATCGCTCGGCCAACGATCTGCGCCGCAAGGAGCTCATCGGCTTCCTGCCCCTATGGGCGGGAGTGGCTAACCAGGCCCAGGCGCGCTACCTCTTGGCGCAGCTGCGCAACCCTGATACCTTCGGGCGGCCCTACGGCGTGCCGCTTCTCGCGCACAGTGACCCTTACGACGGCTACGATGCTCATTCGGTGTACCCGGAGTGGAACTTCCTCGTGTTTCGAGGCCTGCTGGCTTACGGCTTCTACGATGAGGCGCGCGAGCTGGCCGAGCGCCTCTTTGCTGGGGTGATCGCGACGCTCCGCGACTATCACGACTTTTACGAGTCCTACTCCTGCGATGCACCCCGTCCCTCGGACTCCTGGCTGCACACGTACATTTGGACTGGGGTGGTGGCGCGCATGCTTCTGGACCTGGACGAGGTGGGCATGCGGGTGGAAGAAGAAGTAGCTCCGCATTCGGCGCCCCCTGTGGCCGTGGCCGTTTTCCCGAATCCTTTCAATTCCCAGGCAACATTTGTCTTCCCGACGAAACAAGACGGCGAGGCGCGGTTGAGCGTCTACGACCTGGCAGGGCGGGAGGTGGCACGCCTGGTTGACCAACACCTGCCTGCCGGCCTCCATCGCGCAGAGTGGGACGGCACTGCGCTGGGGAGGCCTGTCGCTTCCGGCCTTTACTTGTATGTGCTCAAGGCAGATAAGCGCACTTGGCAGGGGAAGATAGTTCTTGTCCGATAGACCCGAAGGCGGAACTTCTTTCTGCGAGGGCACCCTGCCGAGGCGGTCCCGCGTTGAGTTCTCTTTGGTGGCGGATAACTGGTAAGGAGGGCCTGAGATGCTTTCAAGATTGACATTGGGCCTGTTGTGCGCAGTCATGTGGTGGGTGTTCGGCGTGGCGGCGCAAGCATGCGCAGGCTCGGTGCCAAAGCCTCCCTTCGTTGTGCCGGTGGTGGTCGTGTGCTACTATCCCTTAGCAGGCGATTCCATTAACATAGCCGTGACCGGAGATTGGGGGCGGAGCCTTGCCTTCACGCGAGCCAAGACCGACAGCCTCACCAAGAGGATCGCCGAATGCCTGGAAGAAGGCTCCCGCTTTCGGGGATACAAGAATCCAGCGGCGAAACCGAGTCTGAAGTACAAGATCCTGCACAAGCACGAGTTCTTCGAACCCTTGCCATTGTGCTTCAAGCCCGGCCACGCTCGCCCGGTGCCCGACTATTACGCGGTCGTGAAGCGCATCGACGCTGAGTATTGGGTCGAAAAGAGAGGCGTGAAGGAGATTTGGTTGTGGGCCTACCATGGCGGCGTCTTGGACCTGTGGGAATCGAACATGGCGGGGCCGTTTGGCGATGTGAGCAACAGCGACCGCGACCCCAACGACTTGCCGACCTTTCGCAAGACGTACACCTTGTACCACTACAACTATCAGCGCGGACTGTCCGAGGCCATCGAGGACCACATGCACCAGATCGAGGCGGTGTTGAACTTTGTGGATGGCCGCGATACGACGCCAGAGGACGAGTGGCCGAACTTGCTCTTCTGGGGCAAGTTCGTGGGGAGCGACAAGACCCACAAGATTGTCAGGCCAGGGTGCGGCTGGGCGCACTACCCGCCCAATGCCGAACGAGACTATGACTGGAAGAACCCTCGCCTGGTGTGGACTGACATAGAGGATTGGCGACCCGACGGCACAGGGCAGCGCAAGCAGGTGAACTGCCAACGCTGGAACTGCAACAGCCTCGACTGGTTCATCCTGTGGATGCAAAGCCTTCCCGGCGCGGACAACGGTCTCGAATACGATGGCCGCCCGCTGACGAACTGGTGGATTTTCATCGGTGATTTCGATGCGGCCATGAAAAGGGGGTTTAAGCTGGTGCTATGAAAACGGACGTGGTCATCTTGGAGGAATTCTTGAAATGGTTACTCTCTCCGACAGGCCAAAGGCGGCTTTTCTGGCCGCGGCTCTCGCCTTGTTCGGCTTCGGAACAGGGCTGGCTCAGGTCACCCAAATCCAAGCGCTCAATGTGCTGAAAGGGATCACTTCCGGAACCATAGTTGCCTCGGCTGAGCCTGCGCTGAGGTTCGGCTCCATGGACAGAATCTTTGACGGCAACGGCCTCACCAGTGCCGGGGTGCAAAATTCCAGCACGCTGAGCATCACCCTCCTCCTTGACAGCGCGGTGACCCTGAAGGCCAGCAAGGTCTTCTTCTGGATGGAAGGCGAGTGGTCCCTGGAGACTGCGGCGCAGCAACAGGACCTGACCAGTCGCAGCGGCACCTACCGGATCCCCGTGGAACGCCGGCTGTGCCATTACTTTGCCTGGGACTCGGTGGGATGCTCCGTCGAAGGGGTGCGGGCGGTGCGTTTGACCGGCCGCAACACGCAGATCGACAGCAGCTACGTGTTCGTGGGCGAATGGATGCTCTACTCAGGCCAGACCTTGGTTGCCCTCAAGATTATCCCGGAAGAGTTCAGAATGGTGCCGGGCACCACCCTGCAGCTTACCGTCAAGGCCGTGGACAGTGGCGGTGGGTTGATGCCCTACCCGTTTGCAGCCCCGCCGGCGTGGAGCTCGAGTGACCCTGGCGTGGCACATGTCGGCGAAATGGGCGATGTGCATGCCGTGGCCCTGGGAAGCGCCGAGCTCACGGCCGTAGCCGGCTCTCTCACCGGGAGCGCACGGGTGACCGTGGTCGAAGACTTTGTCTCGCAGAAGGTGGAGCCGATGGTCGTGCCGGTGGCAGTGGTGCTGCAAGACCAGATTATCGACAAGGTGAACAAGAGGCGCATCCACCAGCTCCGCGGCTGGGCCGACCCGCTCGTGCTCGTGTTTCAGCTGGCGGAAGAGTTCTACCAATGCAGCGACGGGGTCGTCCAGTATCAGATAGTGGAAATCCATGACGATGTGCAATGCTTTTCCCGTCTGGATGGCACGTTCATGTCCTTGGACACGCTGGCCTACTATTTCGGGCCCGGCGGCAGATTGTACGGCCGCAGCACACCAGGCACGCTGCAGTACATGGCGGAGATCGAAGACCGGGTCAAGTTCGACTACCGGGCGATGATCGACTATCATCAGTTCGACCAAAAGCGGAACGAAGGCCGCATCATGGAGGTCTGGGTCTACAGTTTTCCCTTTGCGGGCATGTGGGAGTCGCAGCTGGTCGGTCCGGGCGCGTTTTGGTACAACTCCCCGCCCATGGACCATCCAGCGCTGCGCCGGCTGCTCCCGGTGATGGGCTGGAACTATGAGCGCGGCATCGCTGAGGCCATGGAAAGCTATGGCCATCGCTCCGAGAGTGCCCTGGCGCACGCCTACGGCCGCTGGAACCCAAGGGCCGAGCCTCGCAACAACTGGGAGATCTTTACCACTATCGACAAGGACAGGCCGGGGCAAGCTCACGTCGGGAGCATCCACTATCCACCCAACGGCATGAGCGACTATGACTTTGGTAACCACCGATACGTGACCTGCTACGCCGACAATTGGAAGCGCTACCCCATTCTCCTGGACCAGAGCCGCGTCCTCAACTGTTCCGAATGGGGGTGCTCGCACGTGGGCTACATGCGCTGGTGGTTCAGTCACTTGCCCAGGTTCGTGGGAGTGACCGATGGAATCCTGAACAACTGGTGGCACTACATTGTGGACTTTGAAGGCGCGGTCGAAGAGGCCGCGCGGCAGAGCTCCGGCGTCGCCCCAGATGGCAAAGGAAGCGCTCTCCCTGGGCAATTCTTCCTCGGACAGAACTTCCCCAACCCGTTCAATCCGCGGACGCGCATACCGTTTTCTCTGCCGCGCAGCCAGAGGGTGCGATTGAAGGTGTACGACACGCTGGGCAGGGAGGTGGCAACGCTCGTGGACGGGACGCAACCCGCTGGCACCCACATGGTGGTCTTCGACGGGTCTCGCCTGTCCTCCGGCGTGTATTTTTACGAACTGACGAGCGACCAGGAGAGGGCGGTGCGCAAGAGCCTCCTGCTGCGCTGACGGTCTCCGGAACTGGAGTAGCACGGGACAAGAATGCGCCAGGAGGCCCTCGACATGTATGACACCGCAGGGGGGCTGTGATAAGGCTTGCAGGCGAGGGACCCGGCCGGTGCGTTTCCTGTGCTCCGCCCAGGAGCATCTCCTCTCCGTCGTGGGGCCGCCACTGGCATAGGCCACAGAGGGGTTCCCTTCAGAGCAGTGACGCTGCGCATCGGCTCGCAGGGCCAGGGACTTTGGACAGACCAAGCCTTGTCGAGGCAGGGGTGGACGCGCCGAGATCTTCCTTCAGGAGAGAAGCGCTATGGCAGCCTTTCCGACGAGCTTTGTGTGGGGAGCAGCAGCGGCCAGCTACCAGATAGAAGGAGCCGCCTGGGATGACGGCAAGGGCCCTTCCGTGTGGGATCTGTTCTGCCGCCAACCGGGCAAGGTCTGGCAAGGCAACACGGGCGACGTCGCCTGCGACCACTACCACCGCTACCAGGAAGATGTGCAGTTGATGAAGGAGTTGGGCCTTCAGGCCTACCGTTTTTCCATTTCCTGGCCGCGCGTGCTTCCAGAGGGAGTGGGGGCGGTCAACGAGCGCGGCATGAGCTTCTACGATCGTCTGGTGGACACCTTGTTAGCGCACAACATTCAGCCGTGGGTGACCTTGTTCCACTGGGACTACCCGCACGCGCTTTTTCGCCGCGGCGGATGGTTGCACAGCGACAGCAGCGAGTGGTTCGCCGCCTACGTGCAACTGGTCGTCGACCAGCTGTCTGACCGGGTCGGGTGGTGGATCACGCAGAACGAACCGCAATGCTACATCGGCCTCGGCCATCTCACCGGGGAGCACGCGCCGGGCCTGCAGTTGGGCTTTGCCGATGTCCTCCAGGCTGCGCACAACTCGCTTCTTGCTCATGGCAAGGCCGTGCAGGTCATCCGCAGTCGTGCCAGGCGCAAACCCTCCGTTGGCGCCGCTCTGGTCGGCGTGGTCAAGATTCCCGCCACGGAGCGTGCGGAGGACGTCGCTGCCGCGCGCAGCGCCACTTTCGCGATCACTGAGCGGAGCTGTGGCAACAACACCTGGTTTGCGGACCCTATGCTGTGGGGGAGGTACCCGGAGGATGGGTTGGAGCTCTTCGCCGATTCGCTGCCTCAGATTGGCCCCGCAGACATGGGCACCATCGGTCAGCCGCTGGACTTTTTCGGGGTGAACATCTATTTCGGGGAAGTGGTGCGGGCAGGCAAGGAAGGCCGATGGCAGCCTGTGCCCCTGCCCACCGGACCAGCTTTGACGACCATGGAGTGGCCAGTCACTCCCGAGGCGCTCTACTGGGGACCGAAGTTCTTCTACGAAAGGTACGGGCTGCCCATCGCCGTCACGGAGAATGGGATGGCCAACTGCGATTGGGTAGCCAGCGACGGCCGGGTGCACGACCCCCAGCGGATCGATTTCCTGCGCCGCTACCTCAAGGCCTATGGACGAGCAATTGCCGACGGGGTGCCAGGCATCGCTTATTTTGTCTGGTCCATCCTGGACAACTTTGAATGGGCCCACGGTTATAAGCAGCGTTTCGGGCTGGTGTATGTGGACTACCAGACTCAGGCCCGCATCGTCAAAGACTCCGGGCTCTGGTATCGCGAGGTGATTGCATCCGGTGGAGGGAATATCGGTTAGCCACGTGGGAGGAGGCGAGGTCCAAGGCTGCTGCTCCGAAGTCGATGGTGCGGGCGACCCTTCCCGGCAAGATAATCGCGGAAGTGCCCAGCGTAATGCTACCAAGAAGGAGCACGCACAGGGCAGGCAACCTTGCCGCTTTTCCTTTTGCTCCTTTTCGGCCATAGAACTCGTGCACGAAGTGGCCAGAAGCCCCGGCCGAGCGTTTTTGCGGCACAAGGATACGCGGCTCCCGCACCCGGCATGGTCAATCCCTCACGGTTGCCTTCTGGTGGAGGAGCGCTGCAGCCGAAGTGACTTGGCTTGCCAGGGTGGTCTGCACCTGGAGGCCCGACCCGTGAGGTGGCGAATGCTTTTCGCGTGGCGGTGCGACCTGCGTGCGAAGCATTGTCCCTGCGGCCGGCTGTGTCTCCGCTTCGCAGGGCGTGGGGAACAATTGGCCCTCGCTCCTCATTAACGTCTTTGACAAGGAGCTTCTTCCGGCACATAGGATAATTTCTCTGCTCCTGGGCAGGGATGCGCGTATTGTTGAGTGAAAATGGCGCGAGGCGCCTCGCGCCTTTGCCGCGCGGAGGCCTGGGCTTCTTGCTGCGGAGGCGGACGCCGGCCGGACCCAAAAATGTCTTGGCAAAGATGGATGTGCGACAGGAGAGTCAATTGATGTCTGACGGACAATCAAGGAGGGAAGAAGCTTGAACCTGAAACTGCGACCGAGGGAAGAGTGCGAATTCGACTTGCTTTCTTTGGGGGAGGTGATGCTGCGCCTTGATCCTGGCGAGGGGCGCATCCACACGACGCGCTGGTTCCGCGTCTGGGAAGGCGGCGGTGAGTACAACGTGGCGCGGGGGCTGCGCCGCTGCTTCGGCATGCGTACCGCGGTCGCTACGGCTTTTGCCGACAACGCGGTTGGACGCCTCATCGAGGACTTGATCCTGCAAGGCGGAGTGGACACCTCCCTTATCAAATGGGTGCCCTACGACGGCGTCGGGCGCACCGTGCGCAACGGTCTGAATTTCACCGAGAGGGGCTTTGGCGTGCGCGGGGCGGTAGGCGTCTCTGACCGCGGCAACACCGCAGCTTCCCAGCTCAAGAAGGGCGATTTCGACTGGGAGGAGATCTTCGGCAGGCGAGGGGTGCGCTGGTTTCATACCGGGGGCATATTTGCCGCGCTGTCGGAGACTACGCCGGAGGTGATCCAGGAGGCGATGGCCGCCGCGCGCAAGCACAGCACCATTATCTCCTACGACCTGAACTACCGTCCTTCGCTCTGGAAGGCAATTGGCGGGAAGGAGAGGGCGCAGCAGGTGAACAGAAGCCTGGCCCCTTATGTGGACGTGATGATCGGCAACGAGGAGGACTTTACCGCAGCCTTAGGTTTCGAAGTGGAGGGGGTGGACAAAGAGTACTCGGCCCTGGAGGTGAGCAGCTTCAAGCGCATGATCGAGCGCGTGGTCAAGGAGTACCCCAGCTTCAAGGTGGTGGCAACTACCTTGCGGGCAGTGAAGACGGCCACCATCAATGACTGGGGCGCCATCTGCTGGGCTGACGGGAGCTTCTACGAGGCAACACCGCGCCCGAGCCTGGAGATATTGGACCGGGTGGGTGGCGGAGATAGCTTTGCCTCTGGCCTGATCTATGGCCTCATGACCACCGGGGACCCGCAGAAGGCGGTGGAGTACGGCGCAGCGCACGGGGCTCTGGCCATGACCACGCCTGGCGACACTTCAATGGCGACACTCAAAGAGGTGGAGAAGCTCATGGCGGGCGGCAGCGCCCGGGTGGACCGATAGGCCATCGTCCCGCGGCCGGCCCCAGGAGGCACTCGAGAACCGGCGTGCGCAGTTTTGCTCAAGCCCGGAAAAGAGCTTGACAGTGACCTCCGAAGTTCGTATATTTGCAGCCGTCAAATTGACCCCGCTGCCAGCGGGGTGCTTGCGCCCATAGCTCAACTGGCAGAGCAACTGACTCTTAATCAGTAGGTTCAAGGTTCGATTCCTTGTGGGCGCACCATGAGGAGAAGTGGCAGGCTCACGGGTGGCGTGTTCGGCCGCCTCAAGGCTCAAGGCCCATGCGAGTGGGCCTTTTTTGTTCGGAGAGCCGGGTAAGGGGACTCCGGCGGCTCGTATTTTCGACGAGTTCCAGCTCGGTAGAACGTAAGGCTGGCACCCTGCGCTTGGCACAGGCGCCGGGACACAAAGCAAGGGAGTGGCGTGTATTTGGCCAGTGCAAGGGAGGGAATCCTCATGCGAAACGATGCGCAACGGGTGGGCCGCACACCCCGGAAGGCCCCTGAAAACAACTCAGCAGCCAGTTGCCCTCCAGTTTGCCTTGAGGAACTCAGCGCGGCCGACTTCGGCACCGCCCTGAAGCTCTCCGCGCGCACCTGCGTAGTGGCCTGCGGCGTGCTGGAAAAGCACGGCTTGCACCTCCCCCTCGGCACGGACGTCCTCAACGCCCGGGAGATCGCGCTGCGGGCCGCGGCAGAGGAGTACGTGGTCGTCTTCCCGCCTTTCTACTTCGGCCAGATATTCGAGGCGAAACATCAGCCTGGCACCATTGCCTATAGCGAGCGCCTCATCTGGGCTGTGCTACAAGAGACCTGTGATGAGTTGGCGCGCAACGGCTTCCTGAAAATCGTTCTCCTCAATGGACACGGGGGCAACAACGCCTTCCTAAAGTTCTTCTGCCAGGCGCAGCTGACTCGGGAACGAGACTATGCGGTCTATCTCTTTCTGCCCGCGGGTCCTCCAGAGCGGCAAGAGTCTGTTTCCGAGAAGCGCCGGACCGAATTCGACTTCCATGCAGGCGAGGTGGAGACCTCGATGCTCATGGCGCATCGTCCCGAGTTGGTGCACCTGCAGCAGGCGAGCGCCAGCCAGGGCAAGGACCTGCAACGGCTCAAAACTCTTCTGGACACCTTCACAGGCATCTGGTGGTACGCCCGCTTCCCGGATCACTATGCAGGCGACGCGCGGCCAGCGTGTGCAGAGCTCGGTGAGCTCGTCTTAGCAGAGTACGTGCGGCAGTTTGTGGGCATGCTCAGGGCCGTCAAGGCCGATCGGCTGACGCTGAAGCTGCAAAAGGAGTTTTTCGCGAAAGCCAGGCGTCCCGAGGCGGGCAAATAGCCTGTGCAGCGCGAGCTGAGGTGGGAGCTTTGGGGACGTCCTGTGAGAAAGACCCCGGCAGAATCCCCTGGCCGTTTCGTCGAGATCCACCGGTGTCGTTACGGGTATCAGGCGAAAGGATGCCGACGACCTGGTCGAATGCGCCGGCGAACACCTCGGCTTTGCGCAGGAGTTGGAGGTGGCTATGCGGAGGCGGAATCGCTGGTTGCCGCGCGTGGGCGCACCATGTGTCTGGGGTAGGCTGTTCGCAGGCCAACTGCTGACGCACTTCTGGCGGGCAGGCAGGGGTGACCATCTGTGCACCAAAAAAGGTTGATTTTTTTCTTGCTATTTGGGGAAAAATGTCGTATAATTACAGGCCAAATTTCAGGGCCGCGACGAGTCGTCCCACTCTCAGCCATTGACTGGGCAATCCTCAATAGGCCATCGTCTGATGGCCTATTGAGTAACGGGCAGGAAGCAGCACTACACGCTTCCCGTGGTCTTGCCAGCGTGCAAGGCTGGTTGGCCGCGTCGGAATTGAAGAGAGCCGTCGCGGCTTTTTGCTATTTGCCATCCTCCGCAACACGACAAAGTGGAGGTAAATATGTCAAGCCAGTTCGATGAGCAGTTCTACCGCCTCCTCAGCCAACTGTTGTACGACCGCGGAGTGGATGTGCCTGCGGTAGAGGCTCAGGCGATGTCCATCTGCATCGAGACGCCTTCGTGGGGGTATGGGGACAGCGGTACGCGCTTCAAGGTCTTTCGTCAGCCGGGGGTGCCGCGCACCATTTTTGAGAAGCTTCAGGACGCTGCCCAGGTGCACCGCCTCACCGGCATCGCGCCACGCGTAGCCATCCACATCCCGTGGGACAAAGTGGACGACTATGCCGGGCTCAGTGCTTATGCCCGCTCTTTGGGTGTGGCCATCGGCGCCGTCAACCCGAACCTGTTTGAGGACGATGACTACAAGTTCGGCAGCGTCACCAACGTATCGCCTGCCATCCGGCGAAAGGCCGTGGCGCACATGAAAGAGTGTATCGAGATTGCTCAGGAGGTGGGCTCCGATCTCTTCACCCCCTGGCTCGCCGACGGCACAAACTACCCAGGACAGGGCGATTTTCGACAGCGTAAGCATTGGATAGAGGAGTGCCTGCGAGAGGTCTACGAGGCCATGCCAGAGTCGATGACCATGGCCATCGAGTACAAGTTCTTTGAGCCGGCGTTCTACCACACCGACCTTGCGGACTGGGGCATGGTCTACGCCCTGGCGACCAAGTTGGGGCCGCGCGCCAAGGTGCTGGTCGACCTGGGGCATCATCCCTTGGGCACGAACATCGAGCACATCGTGGCGGTCTTGCTTGACGAGGGCAGGTTGGGAGGCTTCCACTTCAATAGCAAGAAGTACGCCGACGACGACATGACGGTGGGTTCGCACGCCCCCTATGAGCTGTTCTTGATCTTCAATGAACTGGTCAAGGCGCAATTGGACCCCGACCGCCCGCAGACGGTGGCCTACATGATCGACCAGAGTCACGCCATCAAGCCCAAAGTCGAGGCGATGGTGCAGTCGGTACTGCAAGTGCAGGAAACCTATTGCAAGGCGCTGCTGGTGGACAGGGAGGCGTTGGCGGCCGCGCAACTCAAGTATGAGGTGGTCGCTGCCGAAATGATACTCAGAGAGGCCTTTGCGACCGACGTTCGCCCACTATTAGCGCATGCGCGGATAGAACGAGGCCTGCCGCCGGACCCACTGCAGGCGTACAGGGAGAGCGGTTACTTGGAACGCGTCGTGCGCGAGCGCACTCGACATTGACGGGGCAGATGGAACTCACCCTGCATTACGGAAGACAGGGGTGGCCCATTCGGGTTCCCGAACGGAACCTGCTCAAGGTAGTGCGCATGCGCCAGGCGCCGCCGCTCGCAGATCCCGTCGGACACCTGCGGCGCGGTCTGAAAGATCCCATTGGGTGTCCGCCGCTGGCAGAACTGGCTAAGGGCAAAGAGTCCGCCTGCGTCGTCATTTGCGACATTACGCGCCCGGTGCCGAACTGGCTACTCCTGCCTCCCGTGTTGCAAACCATCGAGGCGGCGGGGGTGCCACGCGAGCGGCTGACGATCCTGGTTGCCACAGGCACGCATAGGCCGAATGTGGGGGAGGAGCTCGAGGCACTGGTGGGGGCGGAGATCGCCTCCTGCTACCGGGTAGCCAATCATCACTCCGCCGAAGAAGCCGAGCACGACTATCTGGGCACCACCAGCACAGGAACCGAAATCTGGCTCGACCGCCGCTACGTGCGCAGTGCCCTCAAGGTGATCATCGGCTTCGTGGAGCCACACCTCATGGCCGGCTTCTCTGGTGGACGGAAGCTGATTGTTCCCGGAATCGCCGGGGACCGGACGATGCGCGTCGTGCACGGCGCACAGATGATGGCCCACCCCCTTTGTCGCGAAGGGGTCATCGAGGGGAACCCTTTCCACAGCGAGGCCTTGGAAGTGGCGAAAAGAGTGGGGGTCGATTTCTCCGTGAACCTAGCCCTGGACGAGGAGAAGCGCCTCACCGGCATCTTCTGTGGTGACCTGGAGGAGGGACATGCCGCGGCCGTGGCCTTCGTCCGGCAGGTCGTCACCGATGAGCTTCCGGCACCGGCCGAGATCGTCGTCACCACCTCGGGCGGCGCGCCGCTGGATGCGACCTTCTACCAGGCCGTAAAGGGCGTGACCGCAGCGGCGCCAGTGGTGAAAGATGGCGGAACCATCATCCTGGTGGCGGAATGCTGTGAGGGCCTGGGTAGCCCGAAATTCGCTGCTCTGTGCAGGGAGACGGTTGACGGGCAGGATTTCCTGAAGCGCATCTTGGAGACGGACTACTACGTCCCTGACCAGTGGCAATGGCAGAAGTATCTCCAGACGCTGCGGAAGGCCGACGTCCTGGTGGTCTCCCCCACGTTAGCTCGGCCGGAGCATCGATGCCCGCTGATCAGGTCGCATGCCTCCTTTGACCAGGCGCTGCAGGCGGCTCTGGCCAGCCATGGCCCAGATGCGAAGATTGCGGTAATCGCGCAGGGGCCGTATGTCCTGCCCAAGGTGGGCGGTGGCGTCCAATGAAGTCTGGAACCGATAGAGCCAGCCCGGGCTGACTAAATGTGGACGCAATTGGAACCAATTCGACCGTATGTTGTTCAATGAGCAGACCTGGTCAAGGGGGTGGGGGAACTCACGACCAGAAACAGGCGTTGAATTTGCTGGTCTGGTGAATCTCATGCTGCGCGATTGCGTCTAATAGACGGATTTTAGCCGTTGGAGGTGGATGAAATGAAGTTTGGTCCGATCGGTGTGTTAGATTCGCTGAAGCTTGCTATTCAGGCAGAGACTGATATGGCGGAGTTCTTTGCAGAGTCGGCCAAGGTGGCTCCTGACGAGACGATGCGCGAAGTGTTTCGCCGTTTTGGCGCAGAGTCGCGCAGCACAGCCCGTGACCTGCGCGATAAATACAGGCGTATTTCCGGCAAGAGGCTCCTTTACCTCAACTTGGACAAGAAGCGGAAATTGGAGGTGGTAGTTACCGCCCATCGTGAGCGCCAGCCGGCGCTGGAAGAAGCTCGTGGCAACCTGAACCTCTGCATCGGCTTCTACAATGATGTCATCCTGCGCCTGCTGGAGCCAGACTATAAAGGCATATTCCGCTCATTGGCGGAAGCAAAGGAGCGTCAACTTGCGCTGCTGAACGCGACGTTCCCGGCGCCGGAGGAACCTGAGTCCTCAAATAAGGTGGGCGAGAAGTCGCGTACGCCGGTAACTGAGGTTGTGTAGCGGAGTGGAAGAGAGTGTTGTTGAGCGACAATCAAAAGGCGAGTGAAGCGCGGAGGGGGTTGTCGTGGGAAGGATAAGCCAACTACAAAAAGAAGATCCTCAGCTCAGAGCTTATCTTGCGGAGATTAGCAAAATACCCCTACTTTCGGTGGAACAGGAGGTAGAGCTTTCCGAGAAAGCCAAGCGTGGCGACGACCGTGCCCTGCAGCGGCTTGTGGAGGCCAACCTTCGTTTTGTGGTCATGGTGGCAAAAGAGTACCAGGACCAAGGGCTTCCCATCACCGACCTTATTAACGAGGGTAACCTCGGGCTGATGGAAGCGGCGCGGCGCTTCGATTCCACGCGAGGCATCAAGTTCATTTCGTATGCAGTGTGGTGGATCAGGCAGTCCATTTTGCAGGCGATTGCCAACTACGGACGGCTGGTACGCCTGCCCATCAACCAGGTGTGGACGCGGAACAAGGTGCTGAAGGCCTCTACCGCCTTGGAGCAGGATCTGGGGCGCGATCCGAGCATCGAGGAGATCGCTTCGGAGCTAAAGACCGACTCCTCGACCCTGCTCAGGAACATGCGCTTGTGGGGCCGCGACGTGTCGTTGGAGGACAGTGTCAGCTGGGGCGATGAGGACATTCGGGTCGTTGACCGCCTGCCCGACAAGGACCTTCCGGAACCCGACTCGCCGCTGGTCAGCGAGTCGCTGCGGGAGGAGATTGAAAACGCGCTCAAATCTCTGGACAAGCGGGAAGCCGAGGTACTGCGCCTCTTCTTCGGCATCGGTCAATACCGTCCCCTGACGTTGGGGGAGATCGGGGAGGTGATGCACCTGAGCCGCGAGCGGATCAGGCAGATCAAGGATCGGGCCTTGCGTCGCTTGCGCCACATTTCGCGCAGCGAGAAGCTTCGCCCCTATTTGGGATAGCCGTGCGCGCCCCGGCCTGGCTCCTTGGCCGGGGCGACGCCATCACAATGAGCCAGTCTCTGGTCGAACAGGTGCGTATGGCCGGCGTGGTGGGGGCCGGCGGAGCGGGTTTTCCCACGCACATCAAGCTGGGCGCGCGGTGCGAGGTGGTCATCGCCAACGGCGCCGAGTGCGAGCCCTTGCTGCAGTGCGACCAGCAGATCATGACCGCCTTTACCGACCGCGTACTGCGCGGTCTTGCTCTGGCAATGACAGCCACTGGCGCAAGCCAAGGAGTCGTGGCTGTCAAAGCCAAATACGGCAAGGCCATTGCAGCCCTTGAGCAGGCCCTTGCGAAAATCCCCCAGAGCATACGTCTCCACACCCTCCAAGACCACTACCCAGCCGGGGACGAGCAGGTGTTGGTCTACGAAGTGTTGAGCCGTGTGGTGCCCGCCGGGAAACTCCCGATCCACGTGGGCGCGGTGGTGCAGAACGTGCACACCCTCCTGCACGTGGCCGATGCTGCGCAGGGGCAGCCGGTGTTGGACCGCTTTGTTACCGTGGTCGGAGAAGTGCGGCGTCCCCAGACCTTGCGCCTCCCCATCGGCACGCCGGTGCCTGTTGCCATGGAGCTCTGCGGCGGCGCCATCTGCGTCGGCCCTGTGGTCGTGCGCGGTGGCCCGATGATGGGCACGATTGCCGGGCCCGACGACGGTGTGGACAAGACCACGACGGGACTCTACGTCCTCCCCTCAGACCACCCAGTCGTGCTCAGCAAACAGACGCCGCTCGAGCACTCATTGGCCAGAGCCAAATCGGTCTGTGAGCAGTGTTCGTTTTGCACCCAATACTGTCCCCGCTACTTGCTTGGCCACGACCTCTTTCCCCACAAGATTATGCAGGGAGTAGCATATGCCTCGGACGTCGCAGCCGACGTGGTCACCGGGGCATTGTTGTGTTGTGAATGTGGTCTATGCGGCACTTTATTCGCCTGCCCGATGGGACTCTCCCCCGACCGCTACAATGCCCATCTGAAGGGGCAAATGCGTGCGCGGGGCGTGAAGCTGCCTTCCGTTTCTTCGTCGCCGCAGCCGCCCGCCGATCGCTCAGCAAGGAAAGTGCCCGTGGACATGCTGGTACGCCGCCTGGGTCTGGAGCGCTACCGGCGTCCGGCACCGCTTCAGGAGGAAGTTGCCGCTGTGCCGCGCGTAGTCCTGTCGCTTGCCCAGGGCGCAGGGGCTCCGGCCAGGCCAGTGGTCAGGGTGGGGCAGAAGGTGCGCAAAGGGGAGCTGGTGGCCGCGATGAGCCCTGCGGGTATCTCCGCCCATATGCATGCCAGTATCAGCGGCACGGTGACCAGCGTCACTGCGCAGCGTATCAGCATTGAGGCGTAGGCATTCGTGGAGACGCCAACGAGCCAACCACGACCGATCCTCGGGGCGCACGTTTCCATTGCCGGGGGGTTGCACAGGGCCCCGGCTCGAGGCTTGGCCATCGGGTGCGATGCCATCCAGATCTTCACCAAGAACCAGGTGCAGTGGAAGGCGCCACCCCTGAGCGAGGAGGAGATCGCCGCTTTCCGCACAGAGTTCCAGCAGTCGGGGCTGGCGTGCGTGGTCACTCACGACTCGTATCTCATCAATTTGGCCAGTCCTGACCAGGCGGTGCGAACGCGCTCCTTGGACAGCCTCGTCGGCGAGCTCCTGCGCGCGGAGCAGATTGGCGCCCCCTACTTGGTGATGCACCCAGGCGCACACATGGGCGATGGAGAGGAAAAGGGGCTTCGGCTTATCGCTGAGGGGGTGAGCACCGCAATAGACAGGAGCGGCACGCAGCAGGTAATGGTGCTCTACGAGACGACCGCAGGCCAAGGGTCGGTTCTCGGCTACACTTTCGAGCAATTGGCTGCCCTGCTGGAGATGACCACCCCGCGGTCGCGGGTGGGAGTATGCCTGGACACCTGTCATGTGTTTGCCGCCGGCTACGAACTCCGTTCCCCCGAAGGGCTGGCGGAAACCCTGGCTACGTTTGACCGCCTGATCGGTCTTGCGCATTTGCAGGTGATTCACTTGAACGACTCAAAGCGGGAATTGGCAAGTCGCATCGACAGGCATGAACACATCGGCAAAGGGGAGATCGGGCTGGAAGGCTTCCGGCTGCTGCTGAAGGAGGAGAGACTGCAGCACATCCCCATGCTCTTGGAGACGCCGGGAGAAGAGAAAGACTTTGCAGCGAACTTGCGAACCCTTCGCGACCTCCTCGCCTGATAAGGCGCGAGTCACGGTGACAGGGGTTCATCATCCAGGAGACAGAAGAGAGGCGAAGGAGCTATGAACCCTATCTACATGGATCACCATGCGACCACGCCGCTGCTCCCAGAGGTGCTGGAGGCAATGTTGCCCTATCTGACCGACGAATTTGGCAACCCATCCAGTACGACCCACGTCTACGGCACCGTTGCCCGCACTGCCGTGGAGAAGGCCCGGGAGCAGGTGGCGGCGTTGGTGGGGGCGGCCTCGGCCGAGGAGATTATTTTCACCAGTGGCGCTACCGAGTCGGACAATCTTGCCCTGAAAGGAGTGGCGCAACAGCTCAAGGATAAAGGGCGGCGGATCATCACCATCGCCACCGAGCACAAGGCCGTGTTGGACACGGCCAAGAAGTTGCAGAAGGAAGGCTTCGAAATCGTCTTTGCGCCCATCGATGAGTTCGGGGTGGTGGACCTCGAGGGCCTTCGCGAGCTCATGGACGATTCGACCATCCTGGTGAGCATCCAGTACGCAAATAGCGAGATTGGCACCCTGCAGCTTATCGCTGCCATTGGCGAGCTTGCCAAAGAGCGGGGCATCCTCTTTCACTCCGACGCGGTGCAGGCGTTGGCGCGGGTGCCCGTGGACGTGCAGAGGGAGCACATCGACCTGTTGTCCATCTCTGGGCACAAGATCTACGGGCCGAAAGGGGTCGGTGCGCTGTACATCCGCAAAGGGGTGAAGCTGGTGGCGCAAATGGATGGCGGCGGTCACGAACGAGGCTACCGCTCAGGGACGCTCAACGTGCCGGGCATCGTCGGCTTGGGCAAGGCCGCGGAGATCGGCAAGCGTGACCTGAAGGAGGAAGCGGCACGACTCACCCAGTTGCGGGAGCGATTGCGGCAGGGAATCGAGTCCTCGCTCGACTATGTGAAGCTGAACGGGCATCCCACGCAGCGCCTCCCCAACAACCTCAACTACAGCTTCGCCTTTGTGGAGGGCGAGTCATTGATCCTCTCCTTGAAGGAGTTTGCCCTGTCCACGGGCTCGGCGTGCACCTCAGCGTCGTTGCAGTCCTCCTATGTGTTACGGGCCATCGGGGTTCCCGAGTCGCTGGCGCATTGCTCGTTGCGCTTCGGCCTTGGACGGAGCAACACTGCGGAGCACGTTGACCTCCTTGTGGAGCGGCTCAAGACGAGCGTGGCCAAACTCAGGGAGATGAGTCCGCTGTACGAGATGGCCAAGGAGGGCGTGGACATAGACGCCATCAGCTGGGGGCCGCACCGCCACTGATGCCCCCTCTCTGGCAAGGAGAAATGCCACATGACGGACATCACCAGTGAGTACACCGAAAAGGTAATGGATCACTACGAGCATCCACGCAATGTGGGGGTGGTGGAGAATGCCAACGGCGTGGGAGTGGTGGGCAATCCCGCCTGCGGCGATGTGATGAAACTCACCATCCGCGTGGAGAACAATCGTATCGTCGATGCCAAGTTCAAGACCTTTGGCTGTGGGGCGGCCATTGCTACCAGCTCCATGGTTACCGAGATGGTCAAGGGCAAGACTTTGGAGGAAGCCTTGGCGATCACCAACAAGACCGTGGCAGAGGCTCTGGGCGGCTTGCCTAAGGTAAAGATGCACTGCTCGGTGCTGGCAGAAGACGCCCTGAAAGCGGCCATCGACGATTATCGGAAGCGCGTTGCGGCAGGCGAGAAGGTTTAAGCCGGAGGTAGGGATGGAAGAGCTGAAGTTGTACATGGTGTATTACCTTGGGGATTCCCCATGTTGGAATCTGCGCGTGGCCCGCAGTGAGGAGGAGGCCATCATGCAATGTTTCAACACCTCCCGCAAACCCAAACCGCCTGGCGCAGCCGAGTGTAGCTGCCGTGCTGAGGAAGTCAGGATCGCCGGGTACAGGATACGAGTGGAAAAGGTCTGAGGCGTTGCGGCGCCCTGCCGAGTCCGATCTGCAAAGAAGGTCGCACCCGAGGCGGTGTGACCTTTTTCGTTGTTGCTCTTGGCGGTCTCAGGAAAAAATCAGTTGCGATTTGGTCGCAAGTTTGGTATCTTGTCGCAGCCGCGAGAAAGCCCGGGAGGTAAGCGCGGGAGCACGCGAGAAGAGGTGGCTCATGACGAGGGTCATTTACGTTTTCGAACGCTGCGTGACCACCGCCGTCGTGGTCATGATGATGGTGGCCATTGCCGCCGCGACGGTCGAGCTGGTGGTCATCCTGGTGAGGGAGCTCCTGAACCCCCCTTTGATGCTCTTGGACATCGAAGAGATGCTGGAGGTTTTTGGTTTCTTCCTCATGATCCTGATAGGACTTGAGCTCTTAGCCACCGTCCGTGCCTACCTTCGGCAGGCACGACTCTGCGTAGAGGTAGTCTTCTTGGTGGCGATGACCGCCCTGGCGCGCAAGGTGATCGTTCTTGATTACAAGGAGGTGCCCCCATTGGTGCTGCTGGGGATCGCCGCACTCCTCGTCGCCCTTGCCGGGGGATACATGATGCTCAGGCGCGTGCACACACAGCGCCTCCCGGAGAGCGAGGACGCCACTGGCCCTTGCGGCCCGCCCCCCTGGGCAGATGCAAAAGGCCCCTGTGAGTGAACTGTGAGGAAGAAACCTCCGTGAGCAAGCGAGGGCTCATCTCTGCCCGCCTGCGAGCCCTTTGCCTGCGGCTGCGCCCGGTGCGTGACTACCTGTTCATAACTGTTGGTTCTTTCGTGATGGCACTGGGCATTGGGGTCTTCTTGGTCGACGCCCATGTGGTGCCAGGCGGCGTCAGCGGGCTGTCCATGACCATCCACTACCTCTCTGGTGGCGCTATTCCGGTCGGGGCGCTGATGTGGCTGCTGAATGTGCCGCTCTACGTGTGGGGTGTCCGCCAGCTGGGGCCCCAGTTCGGGGTGCGGACCTTCTACGGTTTTTCTACCAACTCGCTCTTTGTTGACCTCGTGCGCGGCGAGATCCCTGGTTTACGGCACATCCGCCTGCAGGACACGGCCGCGATCCGCAACTTGATCGAACACGACTTCCTGTTCTTGGTGCTCTGCGGGAGCGTGCTCCTCGGCATAGGCCTGGGGATCATTTTCAAGTTCAAGGGCAGCACTGCCGGTTCGGATATTGTGGCGGCCATTTTGCAGAAGAAGCACGGCATCAAGCCGGGACAGGCGATTATGGCGATCGACTTTGCCGTCATCAGCTTGGCTGGGGCAGTCATCCACTGGCGCGGCCTGGCCGTGGCGAAACCTGTCCTGGTGCTTACTCTCTACGCATTCTTTCTCCTTTTTGTCTCCAGCCGCATCATCGATGTCATCCTCGATGGGATGGACTATGCGCGGTCTGCGCTCATTGTCTCGGCGAAGAGCGACCAGGTGGCCGAAACCATCATGAACCGCCTCAGCCGTGGTGCCACCGCCTTGAAGGGGCGCGGTCTGTACACGGGCCAAGACCGAGAAGTGCTCTATACCGTGGTCAACCGCAAGGAGGTCAACCAGCTCATTGAGATGGTGAAAGAGATCGATCCCAACTGCTTCATGATTATCAGCAACGTGCACGAGGTGCTGGGCGAAGGGTTCAAACGCCGCGTGTAGAGGCGCATGTGGCCCAGGAGAGGCCAGTGGACTTTTTCTCAATTGTCGCACCGGTCTACGACCGGCTGATACCTGTCGCCGACCTTGAGGCCCTGCGGAGGCATCTGCGGTTGCCTTGTGCCGGGCTCCTCCTCGATGTGGGAGGGGGAACCGGGAGGATCTCACACGGGTTTGCCGGCTATGTAGGCGGGGCCGTGGTGGTCGATCGCTCGCTGGCCATGGTGCGCCGGGTTCCTCGCGGGCGGCGGGTGTGGGCCGTGGTTGCCGATGCTGCGCGTCTGCCTTTTCGGCCCGCGACCTTCGCCCGCGTTCTCGCTGTGGACGCGCTTCACCACTTCGCCG